>SKKI01000310.1 GCA_007121565.1 Phycisphaerae bacterium | reverse complement strand
TCAATCTCGGCCAGATGCGAAATGACATCAATAACGCTGTCGGGATTCAGTGACATGGAATCGATGCCGCAGTCGACCAGAAATTCGGCAAAGTCCGGATGGTCGCTGGGCGCCTGGCCGCAGATACCGACTTTACGGTTGAACGTATGCGCCGTGTCAATCAACTGCTCGATCATGCGTTTGATCGTTTCGTTGCGGGCATCAAACAGCTCGGCAAGCTGCTGCGAATCGCGATCAATGCCCAGCGCCAACTGCGTCAGGTCGTTGGAACCGATGGAAAAGCCGTCAAACCGCTGGGAAAACGCGTCCGCCTGGACGATATTGGAGGGAATCTCGGCCATGACATACACGCTCAGCCCGTCTTTGCCTTTCTCCAGTCCGTGCTCGGCCATCACCTCAAGCACCCGATCGGCCTCTTCGGCAGTGCGGCAGAAGGGCACCATCACCTGCACATTGTTCATCCCGATCTGCTCGCGGGCCGCTTTGATCGCCTGGCACTCCAGGGCAAAGCCCTCGCGATAGGCATCGCTGTAGTAGCGGCTGGCGCCGCGAAATCCGAGCATCGGATTCTCCTCCTCAGGCTCAAACGGCCTGCCGCCGATGAGATTGGCGTATTCGTTGGTTTTAAAATCGCTCAGCCGCACAAGAACATCGCCAGGGTACTGGGAGGCGGCGATTTTCGCGATGCCCCGCGCCATATGCTCGACAAAATACTGCGTCTTGTCCGCATACCCTCCGCAGAGCGCTTCGATTTGCTTTTTGGCCTGTTTATCCTCCAGCCGGTCAAAATGAACCAGGGCCAGCGGATGAATCTTGATGATGTTGTTGATGATAAACTCGATTCTGGCCAGGCCGACACCGTCGCAGGGAAGCTGCCACCAGCGAAAGGCCGCCCCCGGACTGGCCAGGTTGATCATAATCTGCGTCCTGATCGACGGGACGTTCTGCAAATCGACATCGGACTGCTCATACTCCAGAATCCCCTCATAGACATACCCCTGGTCCCCTTCGGCACACGAGAGGGTAATCTCCTGACCGTCCTGAATCTCGCGCGTCGCCTGGCCGGTGCCGACAATAGCCGGGATGCCCAGCTCGCGGCTGACGATGGCCGCGTGCGAGGTGCGCCCGCCGTGATCGGTAATAATCCCGCCGGCCCGTTTCATAATCGGCACCCAGTCCGGGTCGGTCATGCCGGTGATGAGAATGGCATCGTCCTCAAACCGGTCAATCTGGTCGGGGCTTTTGATCGCCTGGGCCTTGCCCGTGGCGACCGCCTGGCCGATGGCCAGCCCCTCAACGATGCGCCGGCCCTTTTCCTTTAAGGAATAGGTCTTCAGCGTTGAGCTTTTCTTTTGGGACTGCACCGTCTCCGGACGGGCCTGGATGATAAACAGCTCATTAAGACGGCCATCCCTGGCCCACTCCATATCCATCGGTTTATCGTAATGTTTTTCAATCGCCACAGCCCACCGCGCCAATTGGAGGATGTCCGCATCGCTGAGGACATAGCTGTTGCGTTCGTCGTGAGAGGTGTCGACGTTTTTGGTGGTTTTTGAGCCGCCCTTGGCATAGACCATCTTCTTGGTCTTATCGCCGCGTGTCTTATCAATGATCGGTCGATAGCGGTCATCGCCCAGCAGCGGCTTGAACACGGCGTATTCATCGGGATTGATCGTGCCCTGTACAACGTTTTCGCCCAGCCCCCAGGCGGCGTTGATCATCACCACATCCGGAAAGCCGGTCTCGGTATCCATCGAGAACATCACGCCCGAGCCGGCCTGGTCGGCGCGCACCATCTTCTGCACGCCCACCGACAGCGCGACCTTCATATGATCAAATCCCTTTTCATTGCGATAGCTGATGGCCCTGTCGGTAAACAGCGAGGCGTAGCATTTCTTGCAGGCCTCGATCAGGTCATCGCCGCCGCTGATGTTCAGGTAGCTTTCCTGCTGGCCGGCAAAACTGGCCTCCGGCAGATCCTCAGCCGTCGCGCTGCTGCGCACCGCGACATCCACCTCCTCGGTCTCATACGTTTCACACAATTTCTCATAACCGGCGCGAATGGCCTGTTCAACCTTTTTGGGGAAATTGCCTTTGTAAATCATCCGCCGGATGGACCGGCCTGCCTTGTCCAGCGGTTTTTCGTCGTTGGAAAGTTCCTGCAGAAGCCCTCGAATCGGCTTTTCCAGATTATTTTCTTTCAGAAACAGCCGGTAGGCCTGCGCGGTGGTGGCAAACCCGTCCGGCACGCGAATCCGCTCGCTTTTGAGCGCCCGGATCATCTCGCCGAGCGAGGCGTTTTTGCCGCCGACATGGGCGACATCCTCGGAGCCAAGGTCCTGGAACCACCGAATAAATGTGTCCTGCTGTGAAGCCATATCTACCCTTTCGTTTCTTAAACATCGCATTATCGTTTATCGGCGCAGTGCTATCGTACAGACTTGCGACCGCCGGCCAATAGGCATAATCCTTAATCACGGCCCGCATATTTCCTATGGGCGTGTGCCGCACCGCCGCAGCCCGGGTTCATTGGTCGGTTATCCGGCCGGCGGCGCGGGGCGAATGCCGAACAGATAGCCCAGAACCACCACGACCAACAGCAATATCACCAGCGCCCAGAAGAGAACATTCACCGCCCTGCTGGCGGCTTTTTCCTGCTGTTCGGCCTCGGAGTGGGTCTGGACATGCGGCCCCGGGCGTCCCGTCGGCGAACCGGAGGCCAGCAGCAAGGCCGCCAGCAGGGCCGCCAGCACAACCGGAATCCAGTACATCCCCACCAGCACCGGCCCGACCGGCACAATCCACAGCGCACTGGCCCAGGCCACCAGCAGCACCAGCAGAAAAAACGTCCACCAGCCCGTCCACGGCCCCGGGCGACGCAAGCCCACCGTAAAGATCAGCGTCAACACCCCGGCGATAATCACCGCAAAGCCAAATTCCGTCATCGTCGCCGCCATTGAGCCCGACAAAGCCGTCCGGAGAAAAGCTAAGTTTTGCATTATACACCTCCGCTTTGTTCGATTTAATCGATAAGCATTCCAGAACCATGTAACGTGTGCACGGGCTTGCCGTGCTGCGAATACTGACGCGGTTTAATTATGCACCCAAAAAGGCGACAATGAAATTAACAAATGCCTTAAATAAACTAAGCAAAATACTGATAAAATTCGCAATAAAAGTTTTTTTCTTGATTTTTAATACTGAAAGGCTAAAGTGGAGCTATAAAACTCTTGCTGGAACAACATCGAAGCAGTCTCGCAGCAGGGCGGACACGATAAGCACCCCTCGCGTACCGACCTGCAGCCAACGTACCGGCGAAAAAGAACCGAACGCTGAAAGACGCTAACCGTATGTAAAGACCTTGAAAATACCGAACGTGCAGAAGCAAGACGTATGAAACATCTGAGACCTCAAAACAGGGAAAAGGATGTCCGATGGCTGAAGAATCCGGATCAAACGTAACAACCGACCCGATTCACATCCCGAAACTGGCCACCGGGATTGCAGGGCTCGATGACGTCCTGTTCGGGGGCATACCGGAGCATCGGGTTACGCTGCTCAAGGGGGCCGCCGGGACCGGCAAAACAATACTGGGTCTGGAATGCCTGTTTCACGCCGCCCGCACCGGCCGGCCGGTGATTTGTGTGTGTTTTGAAGAGACCGCCGAGGCCCTGCGGCAAAACGCCAAAGCGATGGGCTGGGATATTGCGGCGCTGGAAGAGACGGGCCTGTTTTTTCTCTGGGAGGCCCGTATCGACCGGCGAGCGATTTACAGCGGCGATTTCAGCATCGAGTCGCTGCTGGGCGTTATCGGCGCCAAGGCCGAGCAGATGGGCGCCAGCCTGATCATGATCGACGCGGTCGATGTCCTGGTCTCGCTGTTCAGCGACACAGCCAAAGAGCACAACGAACTGTACCGCCTTCACGACTGGCTGGCCGAAAAGCGGTTCACGGCTCTGCTGACCGCAAAAATCAAGAGTCAAACAAACGACAATCATTGCTATGAACTGCTGGATTACATGGCCGGCTGCGTGATTCATTTGGATCTTCGCGTGCTCAATCAGATCGCCACCCGTCGGCTGCGGGTAATCAAGTACAGAGGCTCGGGCTTCTGCTCCAATGAGTATCCCTATCTGATCGGCCGGGACGGCAATGTCGTAATGCCGATCACGGCGGTACGGCTGCTGCATCGCTCGCTGGATGAGAAAGTCTCCAGCGGCCATCAAACGTTTGATTCCTCGCTGGGCGGCGGATTTTTCCGGGGTTCGAGCATCCTGTTTGCCGGTCCCAGCGGCAGCGGCAAAACCACCTTCGCCGCGACATTCACACAACACGCCTGTACGCAGGGCCGGCCGGTACTGTATATCAGTTTCGAGGAATCACAGGAGGCAATCCTGTCGGCTATGCGCAGCCCGGGCATTGTCCTGGATGACGCTGTAAATACGGGAATGCTTGAATTTCATACGATTATGCCCGAGGCATTGGTCGCCGAAGAGCATCTGTACCAAATCATCCTGAAACTGAACAAATTGCGACCGGCTCACCTGGTGGTGGATTCCATCTCGGCCTGCAGGCGGATGGGCGGCGACAAGACCGCGTTCGATTTCCTGGTGCGGCTGATCAATCTCTGCAAACAGCGGCATATGACCTGC
>SKKI01000117.1 GCA_007121565.1 Phycisphaerae bacterium | reverse complement strand
CTGTTGGAGCACGTCGAGCAGACACAGAAAAATATTGACAAAATGGGTCAGGACATCGACGGCCTGAATGCCGAAATCGCCAAACTGCGGCCGTGGACGCCGTTGGCCTTGCCGGTCGAGCGGCTGGGCGAGTTGGACAGCTCGGTCTGTTTTGCCGGACTGGTGCCGGATGCCCATTTTCAGGCTCTCCGGGAAGAACTGGACGAGCTGGGGGCGATTGTCGAGGTCGGCGGCCCGGCCCATCGGGCCACAGCGGTGCTGGTGGTTTGTCTGAATGCCGCGGCCGCCGAGGTGCAGAAAACACTGCGGCAGGCCGATTTTGAGACGACCGCCTTTGAGGGCTATACCGGCAGGCCGGCTGAGATTATCCAGGGGCTGGAACGCCAACTGGCCCAGCGCCAGGCCGATTTGAAGGGGGAAAAAAATGCCGCTGCACAATGGGCCCGGCAGTTGCTGTCGCTTCAAATTCTGCATGACCATTATAAAAATCTGACCGAGCGGGTCTGTGCGCGCGACTTGGCGCCGTCCAGCGATCAGGCGTGGTTTTTTGAGGGGTGGGTCAAGGCCCACGAGTACCCCCGGCTGGAAGCGATTGTCGCCGGGTTCGAGGCCTCCTCGGTTGCGGTGGTGCCGCCGGGCGACGATGAGCTGCCGCCGGTGGAGATTGAAAACGCCCCGGCCGTGCGGCCGTTTGAGACGATCACCCGCCTGTACGGCACGCCGGGCAACAAGGACGTGGACCCGACGGTTTTTCTGGCGCCGTTTTTTGCGATCTTTTTCGGGTTGTGCGTTACCGATGCCGGCTACGGGATTGTCCTGATCGCCTTGCTGGCCTGGATGTTCAAGAAACTTCAGGGCGACAAAAAGGCTGTCGTGATGATGCTGATCTGTTCGGTGATGATCATAGTTGCGGGCATGATCACCGGCGGCTGGTTTGCCGACGCGATCCCGACGCTGCTGCCGCAGGCCGAGGGGCTCAATGCGGTGCGCCAGCGGATGATGCTGTTTGACCCGATGGACAATCCGATGGTGTTTATCGGGATTGCCCTGGCGCTGGGGTATATCCAGGTGCTGTTCGGGCTGGGCATTGGGGTTGTCAATCACCTGCTGCATAAAGACTATGCCGCGGCGGTCTTTGAAAAGCTGACGTGGATTATTCTGCTCAACTGCCTGATTCTCTATGGGCTGGGCGCCAGCCAGATGCTGCCGGCGGCGCTTGGCACGGCGGCCGGGTATACGGCGATTCTGATGGCGGCGCTGATTTTCTGGTTCACCGAGCGCGGCGGCTCAATGGCGGCCCGTCTGGGCGGCGGAGCATTCGCGGTGTTCAATACGGTGTTTTACCTGGGCGATATGCTCAGCTATGTGCGCATTATGGCGCTGGGGATGGTCACCGCCGGGCTGGGGATGGCCGCCAATATCCTGACCCAGCTTGCGATGGATATTCCCTATGTGGGCTTTTTTGTCGGCCTGCTGGTGTTTGTGGGGATGCACACGCTCAATATCGCCTTGGCGCTGCTGGGGGCGTTTGTCCACAGTTTGCGTCTTCAGTTTGTGGAATTTTTCCCGAAGTTCTTTTCCGGCGGAGGGCATCAGTTCCGGCCGCTGCGAAACGATTATGAATATGTATCGATTGTACACAATGAAACCCGTAGTCAGTAATTTTTCGAAGGAAAGGTAACAGCAATGGAATATGGATTGGCACTTGCATTCGCCGGCGCGGCGGTTGCCGCTTTTCTGGCGGGCATCGGTTCCTCTATCGGTCTGGGCATCGGCGGTCGCAGCGCGACGGGGATTCTCAGTGAAAAGCCCGAAACGTACGGCCTGATGACGCTGTTGGTGGTCTTGCCCAGTACGCAGGGCATCTACGGCCTGGTCATCGCGCTGTTTGTGATGCTCAAGGTGGATTTGTTCGGCGGCGACGGGCTGGCGGACATCTCTCTGGGCCAGGGCCTGATGATCTTCGGCGCATCGCTGCCGGTGGGTGTGGCAGGCCTGTTCAGCGGCATTCATCAGGGCAAAACCTGCGCCGCGGGTATCCAGATGGCCGCCAAGCGTCCGGAGATGGGCGTCAAAGCCGGCGTGGTCTATGCGGCCCTGGTGGAATTCTACGCGATCCTGGGCTTTTTGGTCTCGTTCCTGCTGATCTTCATCGGCATCGACTAAGCCTGCAGAGTAAACCGCTTGAACGCTATGATCTTTTTGAGCAGACAGGAAAGCTATGAATGCCGAACACGTAGTCAATAAGATTCTCTCCGAGGCCAAACAGCAGGCCGAGACCATCGGTCAAGAGGCCGCCGAGAAGCGCGATCAGCACAACCGGCAGCTCGAGCAGGAACTGTCGTCCTATCGCCAGGAGACCCAGCGTCTGGCCGATGAGGCCGCCGAGGACCGCCGCTCGCGGATGCTGGCCGCGGCCCGGATGCAAAACGCCCGGGCGCTGCTGGCGGCCAAGACCGAAATCCTCGACGAGGTCTTCAAGAAGGCCGAGGATCGCATCGTTGGATTGCCTGACGAGCCCTACAAGGCGCTGATCAGTCGCCTGATGGTCCAGGCCGTTGAAACCGGAGACGAAGAGGTCATCGTCGGCAAAGACGAACGCCGCATCACGGCGGATCTGATCAAGCAGGTCAACCGTCAGCTTGGCACCGGCTTTAAGGGCAACCTGCGGCTGGCCGAGACGCGCGCCTCGATCAAAGGCGGCTTTATCCTGTCGCGCGGCAGGGTCCAGATGAACGCCTCGGTGGAGGTGCTCATTGACCAGGTGCGCGAGACGATGGAATCGGAACTGGCGGCCACACTTTTTGCGTAGGCCATCTTTGAAATGCGACTATCGAAAGCGAAACCCTGAGCTATGACAGAGCGATTGCCTGAACAGAATTTGACAGCACGCAGCTTTTTCCGGTATCCGCCCATCGGGCAGGAGAACTGGGAGTATGCTTACGCCTGCGCCGAGGCGCGTGTGCTGGAAACGGCGTTTTTGCCGCGGGGCGTGTTTGTGGATATGGCCAATGCCGAGTCGTTTGCCGCGGCGGTGGAGCTGCTTTCCGGCTCGGAGTACGCCATCGAGGCCGATGCCGATTCGGCGGCGATTGAGACAATGCTGCTGGAGCGGCGCTCGGCGGTGCGGGCCTGGTTTGCCGACTTGATGCCGAGCAAGGAGACCGTGATGCTGATGCGGTCGCGCGAGGATTTTGCCAATATGCGGCTGGCGATCCGGCGGGTGGTTACCGAGCGTCCGCTGGGACTGGACTACAGCGATGACGGCTGCGTACCGGCGGAGGAATTTGAAGAGATTTTCGAGCAGGAAGAGTACACCCGCCTGCCGGATTATCTGCAGGACGGCGTCGAAGCGGCGGTGCTGGCTTATTACGAAAACAAAGACATCCGGCAGATCGATCACGCGATTGACCGCGTCGAGGCCGCCTGGCGGGTGCGCCGGGCGATTGAGACCGGCTGCGTGTTTTGTCTGTCGCTGGGACGGCTGCAGATTGACATACACAACCTGCGGACGCTGATGCGGCTCAAGGCCGCCGACCGCACCGAACGCGGGCATTTTTTGCCCGACGGGTTCGTGGAGCGGGAAACGTTTATCCAGGGACTGGATACGGCCTATGAGGCGCTGGCGGCGCTGTTTTTTGCCACGCCGTACGCCGAGCTGCTCGATGAGGCGCAGAGCTACTTTCGCGCCGAGCAGTCGTTTTTGCGGCTGGAGCAGAAGTGCGACGATCATCTGATGGGCTTTTTGAAAACAACCCGTCAGATTGCCGCCGGCCCGCAGCCGGTGGTGGCGTATCTGCTGACCAAAGAGGCGGAAATTCGCACGATGCGGATGATGCTGGTCGGCAAGAAAAACGGCCTGAGCCCCAAGCTGATGCTCGACCGGCTGGGCCATTGGATGTAATAGAATTTTTAATTTTTAATTTTGAATGTTTAATTCAATTCAAAATTAAGAATTCAAAATTAAGAATTTAAAAAGGTAATATTTTATGGAAGGCAAAGTGGCGGTATTGGGCAGCGGCGATTTTGTGATGCCGTTTGCGGCGTTGGGGCTGGATACCTTCGCGACCGAAACGCAGGCCGAGAAGGTCGCCGAGACAGCCCGTGCGATTCTTAAAGAGCGGTACGCCCTGGTGGTGATCTCCGAGAACATCGCCCCGGCGGCCCAGCCGGTCTTTGAGGACGTCCAGCGCAGCGCGACGCCGTGTGTGGTCATCGTGCCGTTTACTGCAGAGCCTTCGGGCATCGCGACCGAGGCGCTGGGCAAAATGCTCAAGATGGCCACGGGTATCAATATTTTGAAAAACTGATGAACATTTCAAATAAAGGTTAAACAATGGCGGAAGCAAAAAAAGGCAAGATTGTGAAGGTAGCCGGCCCGGTGGTCGTTGCCGAAGGGATGGTCGGCGCCCGCATGTACGATGTGGTGCGTGTCGGCGGTGAGAACCTCATCGGCGAGATCGTCGAGCTGCACGGCGACCGCGCCAGTATCCAGGTCTACGAAGACACCGGCGGCGTCGGCCCGGGCGAAGTGGTCGTCAATACCGGCGCGCCGCTGAGCGTGGAGCTGGGGCCGGGGCTGATCTCGAGTATTTATGACGGCATTCAGCGTCCGCTGGAGGCCCTGGTTCAGGAGCAGGGCAGCTTCATCAAGCGCGGCAGCGATATCCCCGG
>SKKI01000287.1 GCA_007121565.1 Phycisphaerae bacterium | reverse complement strand
GCGAAAAGAAACAGGAAGAAGAAGAAAAAGAAAAAGGCTATTACTGCCGGGAAAGCTCGTATGGCAAGTTCTACAGACGCTTCCCGCTCAGTGCGGAGGTGGACGAGGACAAAGCGGATGCCGAATTCAAAAAAGGTGTCCTGAACATCAAGTTGCCAAAAACCGAGACCGCCCAGGCGAAGGCCAAAAAGATCAAAGTCAAGTCCGAATAAGAATCGTCTGCAGCAAAGGTGCGGGCAGCCGGCGGAAATCTTTCCGTCGGCTCCCGTGCTGAACATGGACATCAACCGAAAAAAGTGCTATGGCTACAGAAACCGAGCAAATCAAGCAAAACGTCGTCAATCATCTCTGCTGGGACGGCCGGGTGGACGCTTCGGATATCCAGGTGCGGGTGGACGGCAGCCGCGTAACGCTGTCCGGCACGGTCCCGACGCATATCGCGCGCGAAGCGGCGATGGAGGCTGCCCTGTACGTCGACGGTGTCAACTCCGTTGCCAACCAGATAACGGTCGCCTACCCCGCCAAGTCGTCTCAACCGACAAATGTTGCGCTGAAACACAATGTGGAGAGCACCCTAAAGTGGAATCCTGTGATTAAAGCTGAGGACATCCAGGCCGCGGTCAATCAAGGTGTGGTCACGCTTACCGGCTCGGTGGATGCATTTTGGAAGAAGGTTAAGGCCGAACGGCTCGCCTCCCAACTGAACGGCGTTTTGCAGGTTGACAACAAACTGGCGGTTGAGCCGCTTACCGACAAGCCGGACGCAAAAATCGCCGATGACATCAAAGCAGCCTTGGTCAGGATGGGTTTTCTGTATGTAGGCAAAATTGATATCCAAGTCAAAGATGGTGTGGTATCCCTGTCCGGCACCGTTCCGGACCGTGTCGCCTATTGTACCGCGTATGATGCGGCAAAATTCACCAGCGGAGTCACGGCTGTCATCACGAACAAGCTCCGCATTGAAAAATGATCTCCGCATTTAAATGCAGAATAATAATAGAGGGCATGCGTGTCGTGTAATGAATTATTAACTGAAACTGACCGCCCCGATGCCTGAATATGATCAGGCGCACCAGAAATGGCGGTTTAAGCCAAAGGTGACGTGCTATGCTATTAAGTACCAAACGAATGATGAAGTATACGGTCGAGGCCGCTGATGGGACTGTGGGGCATGTGGACAGTCTGTTTTTCGACCAGCAGCGGTGGATTGTGCGGTATCTGGTTGTCGATATCGGTCTGTGGCTGCCCGGGCGACGGGTGCTGCTTGCCCCGAGCTCGGCCGACAGGCCGGACGGCCTGAGGCGGATTCTGCCGGTGCAGTTGACGCGACAGCAGGTCAAAGACAGCCCGGATATAGACCTGCAAAAGCCCGTCTCGCGTGATATGGAAATGCTGCTGCATCAGCATTATGACCTGCAGCCGTATTGGACAAGCGCGGCTGGGCCGGCCGATCCGATCGGCGCGCCGTATGGGCCGGCCGCGCCGGACATGATCGCGCCGGATGAGACACAGCAGACGGCCGGCGAAAAGAGTCTGGAATCCCAAGACCCGAATCTCAAAAACATCAAAGAGGCGATGGGATACGATATTCACGCCAAAGACGGGCACATCGGGCATGTGAAGGATTTCATCGTCGATCAAGTCGCGTGGGTCATCCGCTATGGGGTGGTGGATACGGGCACCTGGCTGCCCGGGCGCGAGGTGCTCATTCCGGTCGATTGGATCACGCAGATCGATTGGGAAAACCTCGAAGTACGCGTCGATGTGGATAAAGACGCGGTCAAACACAGTCCCGAATTCGATCCGGAAGCCCCGGTTAATCGAGAGTATGAAATGCGGCTGTATGACTATTACGGCCGCCCGAAATACTGGGAGTAATGCTGAGTCAACGCTCGTGCGATAAAGAATGCCGGTACACAACAGCCACATTGCGGATGTGCTTAACGAGACGGCGGATTTGCTGGAAATCAAGGGCGAAAATCCGTTCCGCGTCCGGGCCTATCGCAATGCCGCCCGCACCATTGAAAGTCTCGGCCAGGCGGCGGCCGAGCTGATCGAGCAAGGCAAAAATCTGGCCGACTTGCCCGGCATTGGCGAGGACCTGGCCGGCAAAATCGAGCAGATCGCAAAGACCGGCGATTTCGACTTGCTCACCGAGCTTAAGGCCCAACTGCCCGAAGAGCTTATTGAGCTGCTGGCCATTCCCGGACTCGGCGCCAAACGCATTGCCCAGATCCACCATCAGTTGAAGGTCTCATCGGTGGATGATCTAAAGGCCGCTCTGGATGCGGGCAAAATCGGTCGGCTTGAGGGCTTCGGCAAGAAAACCGAACAGAATATCCGCGAAGAACTGGAAAAGCTCAGCCGCCGCCCGCCGGTCCGCACCCTGCTTTTCCGGGCCGAGGAGATTGCGGCATCGCTGGCTGCTTATTTGAAAAAAGCCAAAGGGGTCAAAGATATCACCCTGGCCGGCAGTTTTCGGCGTCGTCGGGAAACCGTCCGCGATCTGGATATTCTGGCGACCTGCACGAAAGACAGCAACATTATGGACCATTTTGTCCGCTATGACAATGTGCAGAAAGTGATCTCCCAGGGCCGCAAGCGATCCACCGTTATGCTGCGATCCGATTTTCATGTGGATGTGCGGGTTGTCCCTGAGGTCAGTTACGGCGCGGCAATCATCTATTTTACCGGCTCCAAAGAACATAATATTGCCATTCGTAAACTCGGCATTCAAAACGACCTCAAGCTCAATGAATACGGCCTGTTCAAGGACCGGAAACGCATCGCGGGAAAAACGGAAACCGAGGTCTATAAAACGCTCGGCCTGCCGTATATCGCGCCGGAACTTCGGGAAAACCGCGGTGAGCTCGAAGCCGCCCAGAAAGACAGGCTACCGAAGCTGATTACGCTGGAGGATATCAAAGGCGACCTGCATGTGCACAGCACCTATACCGACGGGCGCCACAGCATTGAGCAGATGGCCCGCGCCGCAAAGAAACGGGGATATCCCTACATCGCCATCGCCGACCACTCCCGGCATGTGTCGGTGGCCGGGGGGATGGGCCCGGACGCGGTGCGAAAACAAATCGACGAAATCAATAAGCTCAACGAGAAACTGACCGGCATCACCATCCTCAAAGGCATCGAGGTCGACATCCTCGAAGACGGAACATTGGATCTGCCGGACGATGTGCTCGAAAAACTGGATCTATGCGTCTGTTCGCTTCACTATAAATTCAACCTGTCAAAACAAAAGCAAACCGACCGTGTGCTGCGGGCGATGGATAACCCGCATTTTAACATTTTCGCCCATCCGTCCGGCCGGCTTATCAACCAGCGCGAGCCTTATGAACTGGATATGGAACAGATTTTCAAGGCCGCCGGCGTCAACGGCTGCAGGGTGGAATTGAACGCCCACCCAGATCGGCTGGATATCAACGACCTGCACTGCAAGATGGCCAAAGACATGGGCGTCGGGGTGGTTATCTCCACTGACGCGCACCAGACCGAACACCTGGACTATATGCGATACGGCATCGGACAGGCCCGCCGGGGCTGGCTGGAGCCGGACGATGTGATTAATACCCGCCCGCTGGATTCGCTCAAAAGGCTGCTGAAAAGGAGTTAAAACAGGAGAGTAAAATGCCGGAATTGCCGGATGTCGACGTGTACAAAACATACCTGAACGCCTGCGGGCTGCATCAGGGTATCAGCGATATCGAGATAACCGAGCCGCGAATCCTGGTGGAAACCAGCTCGGCAGCGCTGAAACGGTATTTAAAGAACAAACAGTTCACCGCAACCGACAGGTACGGCAAACATCTGTTCGTCCATACCGACGGGGCCATGATCGTGCATATGCACTTTGGAATGACCGGGTTCCTGAAATATTTCAAAAACAAAAACGAGTGCCCTGCCCATACACGTTTGCTGATCCGTTTTGTCAACGACTATCACCTTGCCTTCAGTTGCCGGCGGCTGCTTGGACAGGTCGGCCTTGCCAGCGGGGTAGAGGATTTCATCGCGGCAAATGACCTGGGCCCGGATGCCCTGCAGATATCTTTCGATGCGTTCAAAGAAGTGATGCAAGGTTCCCAAAAAGCGATCAAATCCCTGTTGATGGACCAGACCAAAATTGCCGGGCTGGGGAATGTCTATGTCGATGAAATCCTCTTTCACGCCCGACTGCATCCCAAGATCGCCGCACGCAGGCTCAGCGAAGAGCAGTTGAACACCCTGTATCAGACGATGATTGACGTGCTGCGGTACGCGATTGATAAGAAGGCCGACCCCGAGCGCTTCGGGGCGTCTTATCTTCTGCCCCAGCGCCATAAAAACGGCCGCTGTCCGCGATGCAAAACAGCGCTGTCTCAAATTAAAATAACCGGACGGACAAGCTATCTCTGCCGGCAGTGCCAGAAAGGCTAAACAGCGCCTACGCATTAGGGCGAGCCGTTTGTCTTCAGGCAATCCGTCCGAAAGCAGCAATCCATCTGGTCGCAGCGGCCGTTGCTGTTGCCATAGCACTGCGGATTTTCTTCCGTGGCCTGAATCGCACGAATCAGGTCGACTTTTTTCATTTTACCTGGCGTTATGCCGAGGGTCCTGGCTTTTTGTCTCACGTCGGGCATCTTCATGGGCTCATCTCTCGGTTAGACCATCGTTAAGTCG
>SKKI01000076.1 GCA_007121565.1 Phycisphaerae bacterium | reverse complement strand
CAGCGGCTTCTGGAGGCTCAAACCGAGATTCCGCCGCGGCTGGCCGAGGCGATGGGCTATATGCTTCAGGGCGGCGGCAAGCGCATCCGCTCGGCGCTGGTGCTGTGGTGCTGCGAGCTGACCGCCGACTGTGTGACCGAGGCGGCCCGGATCGCGGCCGCGGCCATTGAGATGGTGCATACGTACTCGCTGATTCACGACGATCTGCCGGCGATGGACGATGACGATATGCGGCGCGGGCGGCCGAGTTGTCATAAGCAGTTTGACGAGGCGACCGCGATTCTGGCCGGCGACGGATTGCTGACGCTGGCCTTTGAACTGCCGGCGCGTCATATTGACGACGCCGCCACGGCGGTGCGCATCATCGGCACACTGGCCCGTGCCGCCGGGCCCAGCGGGATGATCGCCGGGCAAATGGCCGACCTGGAAAGCGAACACGCCGCCGGCACGATGCAGCGGCTGCGGTATATCCACGTTCACAAGACGGCCAAGATGTTCTCGGCCGCGGCAGGGCTGGGAGCGATTGCCGGCGGGGCATCGCAGCAGGACCTGACGGCACTGCTGGAGTACGGGCTGAAGATCGGCCTGGGCTTTCAGATCGCCGATGATCTGCTTGATGTGACCGCCAGCAGTCAGCAGCTCGGCAAGACCGCCGGCAAGGACGCCGCCCAGGGCAAGCTGACCTACCCGGCGCTGGTCGGACAGGACGCCTCGCGCCGGATGCTGCAGAGCGTCACCGATGAGGCCGTCGCGGCCATCGAGCATTTCGGTCCGCAGGCCGATGTACTCAGACAGCTTGCGTGGGAGATGGCCGAGAGAACGAAATAGATCCGACAGAATTATGCGGTCAGGAAAATTGGTAAGATTTGCGATGTTGGCGGATGTGCAGTACGCCGAGAAATCGGCCGCAGATGCGCGGCGTTATGCAAGGGCCAAGGATCGGCTCGGTGAGTGTGTCGCGGCGGTGAACGCTCTAAGGCCGCCGCCGGCGTTTGTGATTCAGTTGGGCGATTTGATTGACGGCGGCGCCGCGGCCGGTGCGGAATTGGCCGCCGCGGCCGCGGTGGTTAACCGTCTTTTTGTGCCGCGGTATCATGTGCTGGGCAACCATGATTTTGTCGGGCTTGGCCGCGAGCAGACCATGGCGATCCTGCACATGGAACGGGCATATTATGCGTTTGACCTGAACGGCTGGCGGTTTGTGGTACTCGATACGCAGGACGTGGCGGTTCAGGGCGGCTGGGACCAGGGCAGCGAGCCGTACCAGGCCGGGCGCCAATGGCTCCGGCGGCTGTCCGAACGCGGGGCCGAAAACGCCCAGCCGTATAACGGCGCCTTGGGCGACCGGCAGTTGGATTGGCTTATGGCCGTTCTGGACGAGGCCGAGCAGGAAACACTGCCGGTGATTGTCTTCGGCCACCAGCCGCTGGTTCCGGCCGGGGATAAGCATACGCTCTGGAACGCCGAGCAAGTGGTTGCGATACTGCAGCGCCGCGGTTGTGTCAAAGCGTATATCTGCGGCCACCGCCACCGCGATGGCTGCATACAGCAGAACGGCGTGTATTATGTCGCGCTGGAGGCGATGGTCGAATGCGCCAAACAGGCGGCGGTGTGGTATTATGTGTCGCTGAGGTCGGATGTAATCGAGATCAAAGGATTTGGGATCGCCCGGCAGCGTACGCTGGCGATCAGGTAAATGATAACGTAGGATGGGGTTGAGCCCATCACAATCAACAATTGAAAAATGACAAAACTGCTTGAGACTATAAATGGACCGGAAGATTTACAGGCGTTGACCCATGACCAGTTGATACAGGTTGCCGGCGAGATTCGGGACGTGATAACGCATTCGGTCAGCCGCACAGGCGGGCATCTGGCCAGCAACCTGGGCGTGGTGGAGCTGACAATCGCGATGCACCGCGCGTTTGACTTTCACCGGGACCGCCTGCTGTGGGACGTGGGTCATCAGTGCTATGCGCACAAGATACTGACCGGACGGCGCGAGATGTTTGATCGATTGCGACAGGAAAATGGCCTGAGCGGCTTTCCCAGTCCCGCCGAAAGCGACTGCGACGTCTTCAGCGTCGGCCACGCCGGCACGTCCATCGCCACGGCCCTGGGGATGGCCCTGGGCGCCCAGCACCGAGGTTCGGACGAAAAGATTGTCGCGCTGGTCGGGGATGCCAGCATCGTCAACGGGCTGTCCTTTGAGGCGCTGAACAACCTGAGCCTGGTCAAGCGGCAACTGCTGATTGTCCTGAACGACAATTCGATGGCCATTGACGTCACACAGGGCGCGATGGCCGGGTTTATGTCGCGGGTGCGGCTGAGCCACACCTACGAGGACATCCGCAAGACCACCAACCGGATGCTGGAACACCTGCCGCTGATCGGCCCGCGGGTCGAAGAGACGCTTGAGAATGTCAAAAAGACGCTGCGGATGGCAATCACGCCGAGCCGGCTGTTTGAGAGCTTGAACATTCCCTACTTTGGCCCGATTGACGGCCATGATATCGGTTCAATGATCGAGTTGTTCAAGGGGCTTTCGGAGTTGGACCGGCCTGCGCTGCTGCATGTGTATACCAAAAAGGGCAAGGGCTTTACGCCGGCCGACGACAACCCGTGCAAGTACCACAGCACCGGGCCCTTTGCGCTGGACAGCGAAAGCGAACCCAGCGCCGGCGGGCAGCGCAGCTTTACCGAGGCCTTCGGCGATAAACTGGCCGAACTGGGCGGCCGGGACGAGAAAATCATCGCCATCACCGCCGCCATGCCGGACGGCACGGGGCTGGTCAATTTTCGCCGTCGCTTCAAGAGCCGCTACTATGACATCGGCATCGCCGAAAGCGTGGCGGTGGATATCGCCGCGGGCATGGCCAAACAGGGCCTCAAACCGTTTGTCTGCATCTACTCGACCTTTCTGCAGCGCAGTTTCGACCAGATCTTTCAGGAGGCTTCGCTGCAGAATCTGCCGGTGGTCTTTTGCATCGACCGCGCCGGCGCGGTCGGCAACGACGGGCCGACCCACCACGGGCTGTGGGATATCGGCTGCCTGCGGCTGCTGCCGAATCTGGTCATCGCCGCCCCGGCCGATGAGTGGGAATTGTGCCGGTCTTTGGAACTGGCGGCCGAGACCCAAAAGCCCTTTGCGATTCGCTATCCTAAAGAGACCGTCCCGGACGATGACTTCGGATCGCATATGCCTTATGAGGTCGGCAAAAGCGCGCTGCTGCGCGAGGGCGACTCGGAATATGTCCTGATCGCGTTGGGCACACCCGTTGGGCAGGCCCTCCAGGCCGCCGAGCTGCTGGAAAAGGACGGGCTGTCGGTGACGGTCGTCAACGCGCGATTTGCCAAGCCGCTGGATGAGGCGATGCTGGACTGGTTTCGGATGGGAAAAACCGTCATTACCCTCGAAGATCACAGCATCGCCGGCGGCTTCGGGTCGGCATTGTTTGAAATGGCGAGCCGGAAAGCCTTAAATGACAGGGACGAGGCGCTTCGCGACGGCATCAGCCGGATGGTGCTGCTGGGGGCCGGGGACGACTATCTGCCGGCCGCGGCGCGCGACAAGCAGCTTTTCTGGATGAACCTGACCGCCGATAAGATTGTCCAAACCGTTAAAGGGCTCACCTGCCCACCCCAAAAAGACGATACATAAACAGAGGACATAGGGCAGAAGATAGAAAACAGAGTTTTTAGGCTGAGGACCGTTTATTGAGTACAGAAAAGCCTAAATTGATTGTGTTCTGCGACTTACAAAGGCCGCATGCGCTTGATGCGATGAATCGCTTTCTGGCGTTTGTCCAGGGCCGGGCCGAAATCATGGCCAATTGCCTGGAAACCGGGCGTGAACTGAACGAGCTGCGGCAGGCCGATTTTGCGGTCGTTTTCGGCGGCGACGGCACCATTTTGCGAGCGGCCCGCGAATTGTGTCAGACCAGCGTTCCGGTTGTGGGGGTTAATGTCGGGAAATTGGGCTTTTTGGCCGAATTCAGTGTTGAAGAACTGTTGTCGCAGTTTGAGCGTATCATTAAAGGTGAACTGCTCATTGAAAAACGAATGATTTTGCACTGCGATGTCGTGCGGCAGGGAAGCGATATTTTTACCTATACGGCCGTCAATGACGTGGTGGTGACCGCCGGACCGCCGTTTAAGATGCTCGAATTAAAGCTCAGCGTCCAGCACCAGAGACTGGCGGTATGTATCGGTGACGGCCTGATTGTCTCCACGCCGACCGGTTCGACAGCGTATAACCTCTCGGCCGGCGGCCCGATTCTGGCGGCCAATCTGTCGGCGATTGTGCTGACGCCGATTTGCCCCCACACGCTGACCTTCCGCCCGATCGTTCTGAACGCCGAACACCAGCTTCGCATTGAGCCGTTGCGTGTCAATACGGAAACGACACTGATATTGGACGGCCAGGTGCAGCAGCGACTGATGAAAAACGACGTGATCGCGATACGCAAACACGGCGGCCAGTTTCTGGTTGTCAACAATCCATTGCGAACGCAGTGGGATACGTTGGCGACCAAGCTGCACTGGGCGCAGAAATTGCGGTACGCCGATCACCAAACGGAAACCAAAACCCATTAAATACAGGCAGACCGACCATGAAACCAAACGCTATCGTTTACATTATTGTTGCGGTCTTGACCGCGCCGCTGTGGGCGGTG
>SKKI01000002.1 GCA_007121565.1 Phycisphaerae bacterium | reverse complement strand
TGGCAGATATTTTCATTCACAAAATTCCGTACTTCATCGAAATTTAAACACTCCATTTGATCACCTTTTGAGAAGTCACCTTTTGCATCCTGTCTTCGGCCAATAAACAATACTCTTGACTAATTTCAATCCCAATATACTTACGACCTTTTTGAATTGCTGCCAATGCAGTCGAACCGGAACCCATAAAAGGGTCGAGAATAATATCGTCTGCTTCAGTAAACAGGTCAATAAACCATTCAGGTAACGATACTGGAAATGTGGCACAATGCGATTTATTGGAACATTCTGTAGCCATGTGCAGAACATTGGTGGGGTAAGCTTTTTCACGGCCCACCCAATTAGAAACATTTTTACCGAAACCGCTGTTCACTTTTGACTCATCTCTTGTTTTGTCTACTTTGCTGAGATTTCGTAATCGTGATTGGGCCCAGTCGCCCGTCGGAACCATAACTTCTTCTTGAAACATCTTGAATTTTTTGTTTTTATTAAATTGCAAACATCTCTCCCATGCATCACGAAAACGATTGGGCCACTTTCCAGGATAACAGTTTCTTTTATGCCATATAAATTCTTCTGTCCACAACCACCCTTGCTCACGCATTTTCATAATCAGTTCGAGTACATAGGTATGTCGTTCCCCCTTAAACACACGTTCTTTAATATTTAAAACAAAAGAGCCTTGAGGTTTCAAGACGCGAAATAATTCTGCACTGATTGGTAAAAACCATTCGACATACTTATCAGGATGAATGCCGCCATACTCATTTTTTCGAGCATCAGCATATGGTGGCGAGGTCACTATCAAATCAACAGAGTTTGCAGGAAAACTCTTAAGAGCTTTCAAACAATCGTCACATATAATCGAATTTATGGGTAGCTTAAGCATATACTTCGTTCCTGCTTTACAAATTAATCACTTTTCCGGTGGTTTCGCTGCGCTGCACCACCGGCTATTATCTTCCGTCCCTTTGGGACGATGGCGTTCTACTCCACCGCTTCCGGCCCCGTATAATTGGGCGATTCTCGCGTAATCAAAATATCGTGCGGGTGGGATTCGCTGACGCCGGCGGCGCTGATGCGGACAAAGCGTCCGTTTTTGCGCAGCTCGTCGATGGTGCGTGTGCCGCAGTAGCCCATCCCCGCGCGCAAGCCGCCGACCAGTTGATAGACGTACTGGCTCAGCGTCCCGCGGTAGGGCACGCGGCCCTCGACCCCTTCGGGTACGAGCTTGTCCTGCTCGGCGGCCTTGTCCTGTCCGTAGCGGTCGGCCGAGCCCTGAATCATCGCCCCCAGCGAGCCCATCCCGCGATATTCCTTGAACTGGCGGCCGCGATAGATGACCAACTGCCCCGGGCTCTCGGCCAGCCCGGCAAACAGCGACCCGAGCATCACCGACGAGGCCCCGGCGGCGATGGCCTTGGTAATATCGCCGCTCATCCGCGCCCCGCCGTCGGCAATCACCGGTACGCCGTGCTTGTCGGCTACCGCCGCGCAGTCCATCACCGCCGAAATCTGCGGCACACCCACGCCGGAGATGACCCGTGTCGTGCAGATGGCCCCGGGCCCGATGCCGACCTTGACCGCGTCGGCCCCGGCGGCAATCAAATCCTCGGCCGCCTGCGGCGTGGCGATATTGCCGGCGATCACATCAATATCATAAGTGTCCTTGATCCAGGCGACCATCTCGAGCACATTTTTCGAATGCCCGTGAGCGGTATCGACCACAATCACATCCACCTCCGCCTCGATCAGCGCTGCGGCACGGTCGCGGTCTTTGACACCGACGGCCGCCCCGACCCGCAGTCGGCCCCGTTGGTCGCGCACCGCCAGCGGAAACTGCTGGACGCGGTCAATATCCCGCATCGTAATCAGCCCGGCCAGCTCGCCGTTGTCATTGACCAGCAGCAGCTTTTCGACGCGACTTTTTTGCAAAATCACCTTGGCCTGTTCCAGGGTCGTGCCCGCCGGCCCGGTCACCAGGTTCTGGCGGGTCATCACCTCACGGATCTGCACCTTTTCGTCGGTCAGAAACTTCAAATCCCGCCGCGTCAGGATCCCGGCCAGCTTGCCGCCTTCGACAATCGGAATGCCCGAGACATTCTGCTCGTTCATCAACGCCAGCGCCGCCGAGACCGGCAATTCCGGACTGAGCGTCACCGGATCCAGGATCACGCCGTTTTCGGACCGCTTGACCTTGGTCACCTCCCGCTGCTGGGCCTGAATGTTCAGATTCTTGTGAATAATCCCGATGCCCCCTTCCTGGGCCAGCGCAATGGCCAGTGCCGCCTCGGTCACCGTATCCATCGCCGCTGAGACCAGCGGGATATTAATCGACACATTCCGCGTCAGGCGCGTGCGTGTCACCGCCTCGGCCGGCACGAAATCCGTCCGTGCCGGGGCCAGCAGCACATCATCAAAGGTAATCCCTTCACTGACAATCTTGGGGTTTTGGGCCATAGACGTATCTCCAGCAAATTGTTGTCACATCCTGCAAAGAGGTCAGTATAGGAAGCAAACACCGTCCCGTCAAAGAAATTTACCCCGTCAAAATATCCGATATGCCGAAAAAGACGCTTGACAAGGCGCCTCAATAGTCGTCTAATAGGGCAAATGGATGTGCAATGTTGGATTTTGAAAACCACATTTAAGCAAAGGAGTCGCTATGGATCAGAACGAATCGGTCAACCCCACACCGGACAGCGGGCAAAAACCGCAGGACCCGCAGACACCGCCCGAGCAGACATCGCCCCCGCCCTCCTCTGAGCCGGCCGAAGAGGCCAAGACGGCCACCGAAGAGGTCCTGACCCCGCCGCCTCCGCCGGCCGGCGAGCCCAGCCAGGAGGACAAAAATATGGGGCTGCTGTGCCACCTGTTGGGCCTGTTTACCAGTTTTCTCGGGCCGCTGATTATCTGGCTGATCAAAAAAGACCAGAGTGCCTATGTCAATGATCAGGGCAAAGAAGCGCTGAATTTCCAGATCACCGTGATCATCGCATGGTTCATTGCCTATGCGTTAATGCTGGTTGTGGTCGGTATTTTGCTGATGCCGGTGATCTTGATTTTGAATCTTGTCTTTTGCATTATGGGCTGTGTGGCCGCGGCCAAGGGCCGGCCGTACCGCTACCCGGTCAGTATCCGCCTGATCAAATAGCTTGCATCCTTCGGGGTGTGTTGATCGTATGTCGACCGCAAGCGTGAACATTCCGCTTGCAGGTAGTTTTTGCGCGCCATCAGCAACCTGGATTTCGCTTTGCCCGCTTCCGTATATGTAGATGTTGTCCCCTCCGAAGAAGGGCTGGTGTCCCCAAACGTTTCTGCGCCAAGAAAACAGTTGACCTTTTTCAATAAATTCAGTATGTTATGCGTCTGCAATTTGCGTAAAAACGGACAAAAAAAATATTATTATTTTGGCAGGAACCTATGAGTCGCAAAACAACTTCTGAAAAAGCATTTCTTTCGGGCAATGAAGCACTGGCCCGGGGGGCGTGGGAGGCAGGGCTTCAGGTGGCCGCGGCCTATCCCGGCACACCGTCCACAGAAATCCTTCAATCGCTGGCCGGGTATCCCGAGCTGGCGGTGCAGTGGTCGGTCAATGAAAAAGTGGCCTTTGAGGTCGCCTATGGGGCCGCGGTCGGCGGGGTGCGCAGCCTGTTTGCCTGTAAGCATGTCGGGCTCAACGTGGCGATGGACCCGCTGATGACCGCCTCGTACGCGGGCGTGGAGGCCGGGTTTGTCGTGGTCGTCTGCGACGATCCGGGGATGCACTCCTCGCAAAACGAGCAGGACAGCCGCTGGGTGGGGATTTTCTCCAAGCTGCCGGTGCTGGAGCCGTCCTCGCCGAGTGAGGCCCGGACGTTTGTGGCCGAGGCGTTCAAAATCAGCGAAAAGTTCGATACACCGGTGATTGTACGGCTCAACACGCGGATTTCGCATTCCAAAGAGGATGTCAAGCTCGGCACGCGCGTTGAGGTGGAGACCAAGCCGCTGGTCAAAAATATGCAAAAATACGTGATGGTGCCCAAGCTGGCACGACTGCGGCATGCGGTCATCGAAAAGCGACTGGAAAAACTCAAGGCCTTCTCGGAAAAGACTAAACTCAACAAGGTCGAGATGAACGACACCAAGCTGGGCTTTATCGCCTCGAGCGTGTCATATTGTTATCTCAAGGAAGCATTTCCCGATGCGTCCTACCTGAAGCTGGGGTTTTTGTATCCCTTCTGCGATGACAAGATCAAAGAATTCGCCGCCGCGGTCAAAAAACTCGTCGTGGTCGAGGAGCTGGACCCGTTCATCGAAGAGCACGTCAAGGCGCTGGGGATCAAAAAGGCCAAGTTCAAGCATCCGTCTTTCCGGCTGGGTGAGTTTGACCCCGGGCTGATTGTCGATGTGGTCGCCGGCAAGCAGCGACATGTCAAAGAGATGCCGTCCCGTCCGCCGCGGCTGTGCGCGGGCTGTCCGCACTGGTCGGCGTTTTCGGTATTGAAAAAACTGGATTTGTTCGTGGCCGGGGATATCGGCTGCTATACGCTGGGGGCACTGCCGCCGACCTCGTCGCTGCATACGTGCATCTGTATGGGCGCCGGCGTGACGTTTAACGAAGGGCTTCGCCTGGCACATCCGGACGAGAAAATCGTCGGTGTCGTCGGCGATTCGACGTTTGTGCATTCGGGCGTAAC
>SKKI01000316.1 GCA_007121565.1 Phycisphaerae bacterium | reverse complement strand
GGATCGCCTGAAAAACGCCCCGACGACCACATCCGTCGGCCGTCTCGACGAAACCGCCGCCGCCCGCACTCTGAACATTGCCAGCCTGGCAGAACCACAGATCTAATGGCGCAGCGGCAGGGTCGAACGATTTGATTAATATCCCTGAACAGGTGCGCGACGACGCTGCTGTGGTTGCTGGAACTGAAATGGAAATCGCTGAATACTGTCCAACTGCGCCGAAGCCGATTCCATATTTCGTTCCAGCGTTCGCAGCGGCAATTCCGGCGGCAACGCGCCGGGCCAGCGGCGCGCCTGTGTCAAGACCCTGCGGTATTCGGCAACCAGGTTTTGCAGGACGATCACCTGCTCATTAAGCAGAATCTCCAGACTCATCATGGGCTGATCGGTCACAATCCGTTCCGACTCGGCGACTCGGCCGCGAGCCCGTGCCGAACGGTCTATACGTCTTCTCTGGTCACGCGTAAGCTCGGGATCATCGAAATCAAATCCGAAAAAATTGTCAAAATGCCTCTGGGGCATTGTGACCCGTCCCCGTCGCGGGATGCGCGAGGGTTGTTCATTGCGTCTGACCTCACGCGTCACCGTACCGGTACGCAGGTGGTCCTCGACGCGCGAGATTTGATCTTCGAGTGTGGCTGAATACTCTTCCATTTGGGCGATAGCCGCCAGCCCCTGTCCGATGGTGCGGCGTGCGGCGGTAAATCGGCGAACGGCCGCGTCGATATCGCCGGCCGGCCTGAATCGAGGCTCCTCGACTTGCCGCGCGCGGGCAATCTCCTCAACGGAGGCGGCCTGGGCGTCGACCAGTCCGATACGCACCGCATCAGAGGCCGAGAGCATCAGTACACGCCCTAACACGTCAGCCGGCATGACCCCCTCTTGGTAATCCGAACGCGACAGCGAAACCCCTTCAGCAAGCGTGCGCACAATCGTCTGTGTCGGCTGCCGGTTGTCGCGCTCCACAAACAGCGTCCTGTCGTCACGGTCGACAACTTCCACCAACGAGACGGATTTATCCACCAGCGCCCGCGCAATCGGTCGCACTTCTTCCCGCTGGACAAGTCCGGCCGCATAGCCGGAATATCCAGCCAGGGCATCGGAACTGTAAAGACGCAAAAACGTGGAGAACTCCTCGGGGCTATACCCCTCGGCCATCGGCCCGACGGCGCCGATGGAGGCGGTCGGGGCGATATATACTTCGTCACTGGCCAGGGCGATCAGTGCCGCCGCCGAATAGACCCCGGAAAACTCGCCGCCGGAAATGTAGGTCACCACCGGACAATTGGTCGTCTGTTGAATGGCCTCAACAACCGTCCTGATGTATTCGCCGCGTCCGCCGGGCGAGTCGATCTCGATCAGGATAAACTGCGGCCCCCTGTTGGACGCCTCAATAATCGTCTCGGCGATACGCTCGGAAATGCCTTTTGAGATGAGCGCTTCTTCCTGGCGAATCGGTATACGGAAAATCGTCTCGCGCCGCCCGCGGCTGTCAAGAGTGATGTCGTACTCATCTTCATTGATGGTGATCATCTTATTTTCTTCGCTGTGATACACCACCACCTTGCCCTGGCCTCGGCGCTGTGTCTGGAAGCCGTAAAAGACATCCCCAGTTTCCCTGTGCACAAACGTGTCCGCAAATCCACTGCACGCCAGGATGATAATAAGGACCGGAATAAGTGCCGTAAATTTCATATACATTCCCCTGTAATACATGTTTTATCGTTGCGTCTTTATTTTCACTGCATACGCTCTGATGACTTAAATATGCCGCTTAATCATTATACCATTGCATCCGAACGTAAGTTCGGTGGATTCAAGCATTCGGCAATTATTCACGTCTGACATTGAACACAGTGTCGGACGATTATAAGTCAATTTTAACAGGGATTTTGAGAAAAATCAAATTTTAAGAAAAAACTCCATCATGTCGGAGCCTTTTTCGATCGTCAGGCCCGATTCTCGACTGTAACGCTCGCAAAACGGCTGCTCAAGCACGCCCTTGACCCCCGCCCCGGCCAGCGCAAAGGGAACCGCCTCGGCGGTATGCGAGCGCAACTCGATGGGTGTGGGATGGTCGGGCATCACCAGAATGCGATACGAATCGTACTTTTTAAGAGCCTCATAGACCGGGCCGACGATCAATTTGTCAATCCGCTCGATGGCCTGTTTCTTCTGCTGAGGATTGCCGCTGTGGCCGGCCTCGTCGGGGGCCTCAATATGCACAAAGACAAGGTCGTATTTTTCCAGTGCATCAATCGCGGCCTGCCCCTTGCCGGCATAATTGGTGTCGATATATCCGGTTGCACCCTCAACGGAAATCAAGTCAAAGCCGACCAGCCGGGCCAGTCCGCGGACCAGATCAACCGCGGTGATGGCCGCGCCGCGTTTTCCGTATTTCTTGCTGAACCGCTCAAGGACGGCCTTTTGTCCCTGCCCCCACAGCCAAATGGTGCTGACGGGATTTTCGCCCAGATCGCGACGGACCCGGTTAATCGGATGATTTTCAAAGAGCTGGCCGGACCTGGCCATCAAGTCATTTAAAAGATCGGCCTGTTTGCCTTTGGGCAGGTGTTTGGCGACCTTTTGTCCAATAATGTCATGCGGGGGCGATGTGGTGACTTTTGAGAAATCGACCCCGTTGATCACACACAAATGGCGATAGCTGACACCGGGATAAAAGCGTATGGACGTACTGTCCAGAAGCGACTTCAATTCCTCGATAATTCCCAGCGCCTCTTTTGTGGAAATGTGCCCGGCGCTGTGGTCGGCCATTTTCCCGTCGGCACAGGTGACCAGGTTGCAGCGAAACACCCAGTCATCCGGGGCCAGGGGAATCTGTTGAGCGACGGCCTCAATCGGCGCCCGGCCGGTATAGGACTGAGCCGGATCGTAGCCCAGCAGGCTCATCAAGGCCACATCGCTGCCCGGCGTCATTCCCGTCGGTACCGTGCGCATCAGGCCCTGCCGGCCGTCCATTGCGATACGGTCCATATTCGGGGTCCGGGCCGCCTCGATTACGGTTTTCCCGTCAAAGCACTCCAGCGGATCGTCGGCCGCCCCGTCGGGGACGATAATGACATATTTGGCCGTCATTCTTTGTCCTCCGGGATGTCAAGGATGTGGATGCACACGGGCGTGCCGAGGAGAATATCCGGACTTTGCAGCTCTTTCAATGCCGCGGTCATGTTTTTCTGGCGCGTCGGGTGGGTCGTGATGATCACCGGCACGGTATTTTCCGGGCCGGCGCCTTCGTGCTGCATTGCACCGCTGATGCTGATACTGTGTTTGCCGAGGATTCGGCCGTAGCGGGCAAATACGCCGGGCTGGTCTTTGGCCATGATCCGGATATAAAAACGGCTTTGTATGTCGCCGATTTTCTTGAAATTGGCGGGCTTTCGTCTTTCGGTGACCATCGGCATCCGCTCAAACAGACGTTCACTGGTACCGAGGGCAATGTCGATAATATCGGCCACCACCGCACTGGCCGTGGCCATCATCCCGGCCCCGCGACCGTAAAACATCACATTGCCTACCGCATTGCCGAACACACTGACCGCGTTAAAAGGCCCGCCGACATCGGCCAGCGGCGTCCCTTGTGAAAGAAACGACGGATGGACACGCAGTGAAACCCGACCATCTGCATCCTTTTCGCCGACGGCCAGCAGTTTCAGGACATAGCCCATCTCCCGGGCGTACCGAATGTCTTCGATTTGCACATTCTGTATGCCTTCGATACTGATATCTTCCATTTCGACCCGGCAGCCAAACGCCAGGGCCGCCAGTATGGCCAGTTTGTGGGCCGTGTCGGTGCCGTCGATATCCAGCGTCGGATCCGCCTCGGCAAAGCCCTTTTGCTGGGCGGCTTTGAGGACATCGTCAAACGCCGCCCCGCTGCCGGTCATTTCGGACAGGATATAATTGCAGGTGCCGTTGAAAATCCCATACAGCCCCGAGATGTCGTTGGCAGCCAGTCCGGTTCGCAGCGCCGAGACGATAGGGATGCCTCCGCAGCAGCTTGCCTCGAAGGCGATGCAGCGCCCCACCGCCAACGCCGCGCGGTACATTTCGCCCCCGTGCTCGGCAAGCAGCGCCTTGTTGGCGGTAACCACGTGCTTGCCGGCGCCCAGTATCTTGAGCACCAGGTCGCGAGCGAAGGTCGTTCCGCCGACCAGCTCAATGACAATATCGATGCTTTTGTCATCCAGAAGCCGCTGCAGATCGTCTGTCAATACACCCGGGGCAAGCGATACGACGCGAGGGGTGGTGATGTCTTTGTCCACGACACAGGCCAATTCCAGCCGAATGCCGGTCTGGTCGGCGATGTCCCGGCCGTTTTCCTGCAGAATCCTGGCCACCCCCGAGCCGACGGTGCCGAATCCCACAAGCCCGATTCTTACTGTTTTTGTGTCCATAATTTGATTTCCTGCGCAACAGTGCCTATTGTGGTGCCAACTGTACCTTAACCGCCCCCGTCCGGTCAAGCAAAAACCCCGCTTTCTTTACGCTGGCCGCTTTGGGGCAAAACAGCCTTGACAAGCGCACCACCCGGGTATACAAAAACCGCAGCCGATATGGGACAACCGTTGCGTTACTTTAATTGTCGAGAAAGGAAGAAAATGATGGTCGCTTTTGATACGGACTCCAAGCCGGGACGATCGGTTGAGCAGCGAATAAGAATAATCGC
>SKKI01000071.1 GCA_007121565.1 Phycisphaerae bacterium | reverse complement strand
CAGCGGATAATATCAAACGGGCACTTGCGCTGGCAGGTCTTGCAGTGCAGGCAGTTGGACGGGTTGGCCGCCTTGGGCTGGTCGTGGATGCTTTCATAAACACCGGCCGGGCAAAAGGTAATGCACGGTGCGCCGAATTTCGGCAGGCACTTCTCGAGGCAGGTTGCCGGCTCGAGTATACTCAGGTGGCACGGCTGCTCTTCACGGTGCTCGGTGGCCGCCACGGCGGTAAACGTATCCTTGTCAAAGTTCACCGGCGGTTTGAGCCGATACCGGTCGGTGGTCATCGTCTGCCAGTCCGGCTCGATGTTGAACCTCGGCAGCCAGGAGCCCAGCACCGACAGGGGCATGCCCTGAAGCGGGCCGAACCGAGCGACGGTCTGGCGGAAGTTTTGGGCCGTTTGAAGCTCTTTGAGCACGCCGGTATTGGCCAGCAGACGGGTATAACTTCGCGCCAGTCCCTGCGGCGCATCGAGATTGTCAACCGCCGCGGTCCCGGCGGCGATACCCGACTCGATGGCGTTGTGCAGCCCTTTGATCTTGAGCATGTTGACAAACCCGGCGCTGTCGCCGACGAGCACGACGTTGCCGCGGCCGATGGTCTCGGTCTCCGGGCAGCGCGGCACGGCATACAGGCCGCCTTCGGGAATCATCTTCGCCCCGGCCTCGGTAATCGTACCGTTGTCGATGAACGGCTTGACCCAGGCGTGCTCTTTAAACAGCGTCAGGGCGTCCTGCGGGTTAAAATCGCAGTACTTGTAATCCAGCCCGACGATCATGCCCACCGCGATATGATTGTCGCCCATCGGGTACATAATCCCGCCGCCGAACATCGACGGGCCGATCACCGGCCGCCAGATCGGCCAGCCCATCGCGTGCACCACCCGCCCGGCGGTAAATTTTGCGTATTGGGCATCGCTGACACGGATCAGCTCCTTGACGCCGAGCGAATAAAGCTGATGGCCCTGACGGACAAGGCCGGCTTTTTCCACAAATTGTTCGCTGAGCAGTCCGTCGCAGCCCTCGGCCAGGATGACCACGTCGGCCTTGACCACCTCGCCGGCCAGGTAGTTGCGTTCCTTATGGCCCTCTTTGTCCAGTCCCTGATCGATGAGCTTGACGCCCGTGGCCCGACCGGCGGCACTGTCCCAGAGAATCTCCTCGGCGGCAAAGCCATGCATCACTTCCACGCCGACCGAGGCGGCCAGCTTGCTCAGCCAGGCGGTCAATTTGCTGACCGAGCAGATATAATCATTTTCGTGGATCATCTGCCCAAAGGCCAGCTTCATCCCGCGTGCCATTTTCAGCATCGGCAGGATCTTAAACGCCCGCTTTTGGCCGCAGAAGAACATCACATCGTCCATGTCCACCGTCGCGGTCAGAACGGCCTGCGCGTCCTTGCTGTCGCGCCACTGCGGATCAACCGGATCGAGCAGCCTGGCCAGTGCCTCGGCCTCCAGCACCGCCCCGGACAGATTGTGATTGCCCCCCGCGGCGGCTTTGTCGATAACACATACATCAGCCTCTGGATTGAGCCGTTTGGCGGTCATGCCCGCCGCCAGTCCCGCCGGCCCGCCGCCGACGATCAAAACCGATACGTTTGTATAATCCTGCATCCGATATCCTTGAGATTTTGAGTTCGTAAGTTCCTGTGTTCGTGATCCCTTAACCCTGCTGCTTAATCGCCGCCGCCAGTTCCGGTATTACCGTTTCGGCGCTTCCCACGATATAATAATCGCACTGCTTGAAAATCGGCGCGTGCGGATCGGAGTTGATCGCCACAATCGTTTCGGTATTGGCCACGCCGATCATATGCTGGATCGCGCCGGAGATGCCGATGGCAATATACAGTTGCGGCCCGACGGCGGTGCCGGTCTGGCCGACCTGATGGATGCGCTCGGCAAAGCCCTGTTCCACCGCGGTACGCGTTGCGCCTTTTTCCACCGTCACGTCAAATGTTTCCCGTACCGCATCGCACAGCGTACTCAGCAACCGGTCGAAGCTGTCGCGATTCTGCATGCCCTTGCCGCCGCTGATAATCACATCGCTGTCAAACGCGACGCTGCCGGAGCCCCGCTCGGTGCCCAGGATATCCAGACTCAAATCGTCCTTTGTTATCTCGACCGAACAGGTCACGATCTTGCCCATGCGCGACGGGTCGGCCGGCAGGCGCGTCATCACACCGGGCCGGGCCGTGGCCATCTGACAGGTCGAATCCTTGGTACAGATGGTCGCCATCACATTGCCGCCCAGCGCCGGCCGCGTCTGCATCAGCACCGCAACCTGCCCCTTGCGGCTGCTGTCACGAATCGCCAGCCCCGTACAGTCAGCCGTCAGCCCGCAGTCGACCCGGTAGGCAATCAGCGGCGCCAGCACACGCCCCTGGGGCGTGGCGCCGTAAAGGATGATCTGCGGCTGATATTTGTTAAACACTTCGCAGACTGCCTTGCAGTAGGTAAACGGGTCAAACTGCTCCAGCAGCGGATCCTCGACGACATACACCACATCGGCCCCGGCGGCGATCAGGTCATCGGCTTTGGATTTTACCTTCTGGCCGACCAGTACCACGCCGACGTTCACATCCAGCGAATCGGCCAGCTCGCGCGCCTTGCCCGTCAGCTCAAACGTCGCGGCGTTCAGCTCGCCGTCCTGCTGCTCGGCCATGACCCACACGTCGCCGCTGTACGTCGGTTCGGTATGGCGATAGCCTGCCAGCATGTCATCCAGGGCTTTCTTGTGAAAGCTGACCTCGTCGGAGGCGAGTATCTTTGCTTTGACCTCATCGGTAATTTGCTCAACGCTTGTGATATTCATTTTTTTGAGACAGGCGGTCAGGTCCCGGTAATCGGCGATTTCTTTTTCCGTTCCTTCGTAGGACCGGTCAAAGGCCGACTCGCGTTTGGCCGGAAGCACATACGACGGCGGCTGGTCGGATGTATCGGCCGCAGCGGCGTCGGATGTGGACAGGGTCTCAACGAGGTGCTGAGCCAGTTCGCTGACGGACTGAACCTCTTGGCATTTGCGGGTGGTTTTGCCCGGCGGAAAGACACGGATCACGCGCGTTTTGGAGCCGGCGACGCCCATGGCCGTGGCCTTGACATCGTCTGCACCCCACTGGGTCGTCTCAAAGCGATTGGCCCGCCGCGCGGCAGCAAATGAGGCAAACAGGGGGTATTCGTACTTGGCGACGGTAATGACCGCCGGTTTGTGCAGCGGCTGGACGACCTGGCTGCCGCCGGAGATGATACGGGTAAACTGAAACTGTCCGTCGATGTACTCGGCCTCGGTGGCGTAGGCAATGCAGGCAATGCCCAGCTGCTCGGCAATCTGAGCGGGAACCTGCGCCGTGTCGCCGTCGACCGACTGCATCCCGGCCACGACATAATAGTCATTGGAACCGTTGAGTTTGTCGGCGGTGATCTTGCGAATCGCGTAGGCCAGCGGGTTGGCCGTGGCCCATGTGTCGGCCCCGCCCAGCGCCCGGTCGGTCAGCAGCACCGCGTCGGAGGCGTTGCGGCTCAAGCCATACTGCAGCACCTCGGCGGCCATCGGCGGGCCCATCGTCAGGCAGATCAGCTTGCCCTCGGTATCGCCGGCCAGCGTCTTCATCCGCCAGGCAAACGCCAGCGCCTGGGCGTCCAGCTCATTGATCACACTGGGCAGGCGCGTGCGGATGAGGTTGCCGGTGTTGGGGTCAAAGGCATTATCAGTAATTTGCGACACATCCGGGACTTGTTTTACCAGCACAATATAATGGCTCATGGTCGTTTGTAGACTCCTGATTACGCATTACGTTAACCTGTTTTCAATGAAATCAGCGGAAAGACAACTATACCGCTATCAACAGCGACTGTCAATCGAAATTCGCCAGTGGTAAATTTTTAACATCACCACCCGAATCTCGATTGCTTTGACGGCAGTACAGAGCATACCACAAAAAACAGCAGAAATTTGTTATTTTCTGCACGTTTTTTAAACAATCCTGTCGAAATCGGCCCAGAGGGTTGAATTTTGAGTCGTCGCCTGTATAAGGATTGGGTGGAAATATGATGTTAACCCTATTTAAAATTGAAAACGAGGTGTATTATGGCAGATCTGAAGGCGTTAAGTGAAGCGATCATCAAAGGCGACCAGAAGACCGCGGTCGATGTGACCAAAGCCGCCATTAAGGAGGGAATGGCCCCGGAAACCATTCTCGCCGACGGCCTGATTGCCGGGATGAATGTCATCGGCGTCCGGTTTAAGGCCAACGAAGTGTACATTCCCGAGGTGCTGATTGCCGCCCGCGCGATGAAAATGGCGATGGAGCATCTGGAACCCGTTCTGGCGGCCGCCGGCGTCAAGCCGCTGGGCAAGGCAATGATCGGCACGGTCCAGGGCGACCTGCACGACATCGGCAAAAATCTGGTGATTATGATGCTCAAGGGCGCCGGCTTTGAGGTCGTCGACCTGGGTGTGGATGTCGCGCCTGATAAATTCGTCCAAATGGCCCGGGAAAACGAACCGCAGGTGATCGGACTCAGTGCCTTGCTGACGACCACAATGCCCGCCATCGAAAAGACCATCCAGGCGCTCAATGAATCCGGCGTCGCGGTCAAAACGATGATCGGCGGAGCGCCCGTCACACAGGCTTACGCCGACAAGATCGGCGCCCACGGCTATGCCCCCGACGCCGCCAGCGCCGTCGATCTGGCCAAAACCCTGCT
>SKKI01000203.1 GCA_007121565.1 Phycisphaerae bacterium | reverse complement strand
TCCTGGCAATCCGAGAATATCTGCCGATTCAGCGCCAGATTATCCGTGGCGGCAATCACCAGCGTCGCGCCCACCAGGTACGCCTTCTGATACGGACTGAGCACCAGCTCCACATGCGGCAGGTAAAACGCCTTTTCCAGCACCGGCTGGACCTGCTCGGCAATCACCGTCACACGCGCCCCGGCCTCCTGCAGCGACTGCACCTTCCTCGCCGCAACCGCCCCGGCGCCGATCACTACCGACCGCCGTCCGTTCATTTCAAGATAGATTGGATATTTAGCCATATCCAAACTCTACCACAAGCCAAGCCGAAACGCAAAACAATTATTTTCAGACTAATTATACTGCAAATACAAGGTATGTTTGGACGGCAACAGGCTCGCCGCCGCACTTGCACCGGAGGGGCGGACACACCAAAATCAGCCGGTACTCAGCGGCTTGTACCAGACGTTCATGCTTTCGATTCGGCCGCAGATGTTGGTGTTGTTGGTCAGTGTGCCGCCGTAATGGTAGCCGTTCTTGGCGAAGGTGATGTTCATCCCCGCCGACAGCGCCCGGGCGATGGTGTAGCCGGTCTGGATGCCGTGGCGGGCCATATACCGCTCCATTGTGGCCAGCAGGTACTGTGCCAGCCCCCGGCCGCGATAGGCCGGCAGCGTGGCAAAATCGGTCATCTCCGCATTTTGCGCTGCGCTGTCCATCTCGGCTGAACTGGCCGAAATCAGCGCCGCGCCGTCAAAGGCCAGAAAGTACAGAATATGCGATCGCATGGTCTCGATCAGGTAATCCGGCTCATGGATGGGGAACGGATAGCTCTCAAAAACTTCTTTATACAGCCCGGCCAGCCTGTCGGCGTCGGCCTCCTCGGCGGTGCGGATGGCAAAGGGCGGTTCGGTTGCGGCGTTGGCGTCGGCCTGGCCTTTCTGTTCGGCCAATTCAATGATATGCTCAATGGTTTTCTGCTCCGGGTCGATCTCGCGCTCCGGGTCGATGTATTTGGCCAGAAACAACCCGTCGGTCTGCCCGTTGTAAAAGTTTGGTACCCGCGCCTCTTCGATATACCCATGCGTTTCAAACAGGGTCTTGAACGGCGCAGCCACCTTGGCGAAGATTTTGGAATAGCTGTTGTGCTCGGCCAGTGCGTCCAGCTTGCCCGGCAAATCGGGCACATCCTGTTCGCTGAGTTTCATCAGGTAAATCCGGTCACTGGCCGGGCCGTGCTGTACGAGCGAGTGGTCGATGGTCTCAAGCGTGTCAAACATATCAATCCTTTGTGTTGGCAGATGGGTTGGAATCGGTGAAGATCAGCGAGCCGGCGACCAGAACAACCGCCGATAAGGCCATCCCGAATACCACCGGATCCAGCCCCCAGGGCAGTGGCAGCTCGTCGTGCCGGTGTGTCTGCAGGGCGATCAGCAGCAGCGTCAGGCCGCCGCCGGTAATCATCGACAGCAGGGCCCCGACCGAGCTGGCCCGGCGCCAGAAATACGCCCCCAGCGTCGGCACGAACAATCCCGACACCATAAAGGCATAGGCATACATGATCGCATCCAGAACGGTCACAAACAGCCCGGCCAGCAGGATAGCCGCCAGCCCCAGCAGCAGCGTCACCACCTGCGAAAGGCGGATAATAGTCTTGTGCGAGGCGTTGGGCAGCAGATAACGCTGAATCATGTCGTTTGTCAGGTTGCCCGAGGAGGCCACCAGGCAACTGTCGGCGGTGGACATAATCGCCGAAAAATACGCCGCGACGACCACCCCCGTAATCCCGATCGGCAGCACATCGTTAATCAGCATCGGCAGGCCCCGTTCTGCCTGGTCGGCATCCAGCTCCGGATACAGCACCCGGGCGCACATTCCCAGAAACACGCCCATAAACGCCATCACCGGGTACTCAAACAGCCCGGCGATATACCACGCCTTGCGGCCTTCCTTGACACCTTTACAGGCATACATCCGCTGATACAGCGTCATCCCCACCAGCCAGATCGGCGTAATCGTGACCAGCCAATTAATAAACGTAGCCGGCTCGATATGGGTTAATGTGAAAAACTCATCCGGCAACTGCTCGCGCAGCACCGCAAGGCCACCGATTTCACGCACCGCCAGCGGAATCGCCAGGAATATCAGCCCGGTCAGCAGAATCAGCCATTGGAAAAAATCCGTGTAAATGACCGCCTTGATGCCGCCCATCACCGTATAAACCACGATGATCGCGCCCATCAGGTACAGCGAAAAGGTAAACGGCGTCATTCCGAACGGAGCGATCTCGCGCAGCGCCGTATCCGACGCCAGCCGCGCCCCGGCCAGAATCTGCCCGCCGGTAAACAGCAGATACCCGCCGCCGGACAGCACAGCGGCAACCATCGCAACGCGACCGTCATACCGCTGCCGCAGAAAATCCGGATACGTCAGCATTCCGTGTTTGGCGTCCAGCTTCTTGATTCGCGGAATAATGAAAACAGCGCTCAACCACGCCCCCAGCAGGCCGGTAAACAGCAGCCAGCTTCCCGACAGGCCCATCAGAAAGCCGACGCCGCCGAGTCCGATCGAAAAACCGCCGCCGACATCCGTGGCGACAATCGACAGGCCCAGCACCGTCGGCGGAATACGCCGCCCGCCGACATAGTAGTCCTCGGCCGAACGATTGCGCCGAAAATGATAGTACCCGACAGACAGCACCCCCGCCATGTACAACGCAAATACGATGTAGTCCAATGCGTGCATAAACGATGTCAATCAACACTTACGCGGTTTGCTCGTCCAGTTCGGCCTGTTCGACTGCTTCGTCCTGAGACTGGCCGTCCTCCGTCTCGTCGTCTCCGTTTCGCCGCTGATGGCGTTCATTGGATTCCGGCACCAGCGCGATTTCCTCGTCATAGTCGGCCAGCAGCTTATGAATGCCCACCGCCTTCCATTCATCGGCACTGTCAAGTTTCAGCGTCAAATGACAGTCAGCGCAATTGCGGTCGCAGAAGCGTTTTTCGTACGCGTCCGGTTCCTGATACGTCGTGATCACGCCCTCGAAGTTGCGCAAAATCACCTTATTGGTCGACCAACTGACAATATAGTTGGGCAGGACGGGGATCTTCCCGCCGCCGGCAGGCGCGTCCACCACATAGGTCGGCCGCGCAAAACCGGTCGTATGGCCGATCAGGCTTTCCATAATCTCAATGCCCTTGCCGATGGGCGTGCGGAAATGCGCCAGCCCCTCGGACAGATCGCACTGATACAGATAGTAAGGTCGCACCCGGTTCATCACCAGCTTATGGCACAGTGACTTAATGATACGCGGACAGTCGTTGACCCCGGCCAGCAGCACCGACTGGTTGCCCAGGGGAATGCCCGCATCGGCCAGCCTGGCCAGCGCCTCGGACGAGGATCGCGTCAGTTCGCGCGGATGGTTGAAGTGGGTATTAAACCACAGCGGTTGGTGCTTTTTGAGAACCTTGACCAGGTTGTCCGTGATCCGGTAGGGCAGCACCACCGGCATACGCGAGCCGATGCGAATAATTTCCAGGTGCTCAATCGACCGCAGCTCGGTCAAAATCCAGTCCAGGTACTCATCCGAGAGCATCAGCGGATCGCCGCCGCTGAGCAGCACATCGCGCACCTGCGGCGTATTGCGGATGTAGTCAATCCCGGCCTTGATCGTCTCTTTGTCCGGAATAAAATCCACATCGCCGACCCGCCGTTTGCGCGTACAATGCCGACAGTACATTGAGCAGATATTGCTGACCAGAAACAGCACACGATCCGGGTAGCGGTGCGTAATGCCCGGCGCGGGGCTGTCCTTATCCTCCGAAAGCGGATCGGCCATTTCGGAGGTACACGTAGCCTGCTCAAGCGTCAGCGGAAACGCCTGCTTGTAAATCGGGTCGCTGTCCATTTCATCGATGTCAATCAGCGACAGGTAATACGGCGTAATCGCGACCGGAAAACACGACGTAATCGCTTCAAGCTTGCGCCGCTCATCGGCCTCAAATTTCACGCCGAGCAGTTTTTCAAACGTATCAATGCTGCGGATCTGGTGGCGAAGCTGCCATTTCCAGTCGCGCCATTGTGCGGTGTCTGCGGTTTTATCAATCTTCCCGAAGACCTCTTTTTGTCGATCTGACATATTTAACATATAATCTCTCCTCTTGTAGTTGTTTTTGTGCGTCCAAACCGCCACTCCACACCAACAGAGCACAGGGATTAGCGAATGCGGATCAAAAGAGACGACCACGGTTCACCGATCTATATACTCTTCTATTCGGTGAATGCACGGTTCATAAAGTCAATACCGGTTTAATAGGAGTTTACACGTAACCAGTATTACCCTATTATATACGATTGAAATGAGCGGTCAAGCAATTTTTTTATTAAAAGACCGAATGAGTCCACAGTGAAGCGGCCCCAAGCAGCGTGGCCGCACTTTCAAAAGCTTTACTGATGGCTCAAAAACAGGGTTTATACTGAATTTCTATCGATATGTTCAGGAGGTCATTGTGCAAAACGGACTTGAAAAACTCAATGAATTGACGTGGAGTTACCGGGCGGCGCGGACGCTGCACGTTCTGACGGGGCTGAAGGTCTTTACGCTGCTGGACCGTGAGCCGCAGACCGCAGACGCACTGGCCGCGTCCTGCGATGTCCAGCGGGATCTGCTGGAAAAGCTGCTGATCGCCGGCGTTGCGATGGAATTGCTGAAAAAAGAGGGCGATA
>SKKI01000239.1 GCA_007121565.1 Phycisphaerae bacterium | reverse complement strand
GAAGCGCACGAGTGTATGGCGATTGCGATGAATCGGCTCGGCGCGATGAGCAACACCGGCGAAGGCGGCGAAGACGCGGCGCGTTACGTGCTCGAGGCCAACGGCGATTCCAAAAACAGCGCAATCAAGCAGATCGCCAGCGGCCGTTTTGGCGTCACGATCAATTATCTGGCCCACGCCCGGGAAATTCAGATTAAGATGGCCCAGGGCGCAAAGCCCGGCGAAGGCGGCCAGCTTCCCGGCAAGAAAGTCACCGAGGAAATCGCCCGGCTGCGGCATTCGACGCCCGGGGTGACCCTGATCTCGCCGCCGCCGCATCACGATATTTACTCGATTGAGGACTTGGCGCAGTTGATTTATGACCTCAAGTGCAGCAATCCCGACGCGAAGGTCTCGGTCAAGTTGGTCTCCGAGGTCGGCGTCGGCACGATTGCCGCAGGCGTGGCCAAGGGCAACGCCGATGAGGTGCTCATCAGCGGCCATGACGGCGGCACCGGTGCCAGCCCGCTGTCGTCGATCAAGCACGCCGGCTGCCCGTGGGAAATCGGGCTGGCCGAGACGCAGCAGGTGCTGGTGATGAACAACCTGCGCAACCGGATTCGTGTCCAGACCGACGGGCAGCTTCGCACGGGACGCGATATTGCGGTCGCGGCCCTGCTGGGCGCCGAGCAGTACGGCTTCGGCACCGGCATTCTGGTGACGATGGGTTGTACGCTGCTGCGCAAGTGCCACGAGGGCGCATGTACCTACGGCATCGCCACCCAGGACCCCGAGCTGCGCAAACGGTTTGCCGGCAAGCCCGAATACATCGAGCGTTATCTGCTCTTTGTCGCCGAGGAAATGCGCACAATCATGGCCGAGCTGGGTTTTCGCACGGTCAACGAGATGGTCGGGCGATGGGATCGACTCTCGATGCGCAAGGCCGTTGCGCATTACAAGGCCGAGGGACTGGATTTTTCGGCGTTCTTCGATCAGCCCGTTTCAACCGACCCCACTCAGCGCCACTGCTGCGCGGCCCAGGCCAAACGGCTGGACGACCATCCGGACTGGCAGATCATCAAACACGCTCAGCAGGCCATTGACAACGGCAAGCCGGTCGCCCTGGAGATGCCGATCAAGAATACCGACCGAACGGTGGGCGCGATTTTGAGCAACCGTATTGCCCAGAAATACGGCGAAGAGGGATTGCCCGACGAGACGATTCGCATCGCGTTTAGCGGCTCGGCCGGCCAGAGCTTCGGCGCGTTTTTGTCGCATGGGGTTACACTGCACCTGGTCGGCGACAGCAACGACTATCTCGGCAAGGGCCTCAGCGGCGGGCGCATTATCGTCGAAACCCCGCCCGGCTCGGTGTTTATGCCGCACGAAAACATCATTGTCGGCAATACCCTGCTGTACGGCGCCACACGCGGCGAGGTGTTTATCAACGGCATGGCCGGTGAGCGGTTTTGCGTGCGCAACAGCGGCGCAACGGCGGTCGTCGAAGGCGTCGGCGATCACGGCTGCGAATACATGACCGGCGGGCTGGTGGTGGTGCTCGGCAAGACCGGCTGCAATTTCGCCGCCGGGATGAGCGGCGGTATCGCCTATGTCCTGGACGAAATGCAGTTGTTTGACACATTGTGCAACCTCGATATGGTTGATCTGGAGAGTGTCTGGAAGCAGGAGGATAAGGAGTTGTTGTATGGATTGATCCAAACGCACGAACGCTTGACGCGCAGCAGCCGCGCCCGGCGGATTCTCAGCGCCTGGCAGGACTCGGTCAGCCGGTTTGTCAAGGTTATCCCGATTGATTATCGCAAGGCCCTGGAGCGGATGCGGCAGGCCGAGGCGCGCGACACCGAAACCACCCCTGCGACCGAGGAGGTGTTCCATGGCTAAGACCAAAGGCTTTATTGACTATACACGGCAAAATGTCAGCTATCGTCCCGTCGAGCAGCGCGTCGGCGATTTTAAGGAAATCGAAATTCCGCTGACCCCCGAGGCGATCGGTCAGCAGGCGGGGCGCTGCGCCGATTGCGGGATTCCGTTTTGCCACAGTGCCTTCGGCTGTCCGGTGGCCAACCGCATCCCGGAATTCAACGATATGGTGTACATGGGTCAGTGGCGTCAGGCCTGCGAGAACCTGCATTCGACGAATAATTTTCCGGAGATCACCGGACGGGTCTGCCCGGCGCCCTGCGAGACAGCCTGCACGCTTTCGGTTAACGATGAGCCGGTGCTGATTCGCCATATCGAATTTCAGATTGTCGAGCGCGGATTTGCCGAGGGTTGGATTGTGCCGCTCAAGCCCGCACAGAAAACCGGCAAGCGCGTCGCGGTCGTCGGCTCGGGCCCGGCGGGTCTGGCCGCCGCTCAGCAGTTGTCCCGCCAAGGCCACAGTGTAACGGTTTTTGAACGGGATGATCGCCCCGGCGGACTGCTGCGGTACGGCATTCCCGATTTCAAGCTGGAAAAATCCGTCATTGACCGGCGCCTGGAGCAGATGGCCCAGGAGGGCGTGGAGTTTCAAACCGGCGTTTATGTCGGTGAGGATATCTCCGCCGGGTATCTGTCCAAGCGGTATGACGCGATCTGCCTGACGACCGGAGCGTGGCAGCCGCGCGATCTGCCCGTGCCGGGGCGCGGGTTTGAGAATATCGTCTTCGCGATGGATTTTCTCAAACGGCAAAATCAGGTCATTTCCGCAGAAGCGCCCGAGGCAAGTTCATCCTTGAACGCACGCGGCAAGCATGTTATTGTGATCGGCGGCGGCGATACCGGAAGCGACTGCGTGGGAACTTCGCGCAGACAAGGCGCCACGTCCGTCACCCAGCTTGAGATTCTGCCCAAACCGCCGGATGTTCGGCCGCCCGATACGCCCTGGCCGATGTGGCCGCGGACGATGCGCACCAGCTCGAGCCATCAGGAAGGCTGTAAGCGGATGTGGGGCGTGATGACCACGCGATTTTCCGGGGCCGAAACCCGTGTCAGCCAACTGCACGGCCTGCAGGTCGAATGGGTCAAAAAGAACGACCAATGGAAAGTCGTCGAAGTGCCGGGCACGGAGTTTGCCCTGCAGGCGGATCTGGTGCTGCTGGCGATGGGATTTTTGCATGTGGAGCATGGCCCGCTGGTCTCAGGGTTGGGTCTGGAACTGGACGATCGCGGCAATATCAAGGTCAGTGATTATCAGACGAGCAATCCAAAAGTTTTTTCAGCAGGCGACGCAGTGCTGGGCGCATCGCTGGTGGTGCGGGCTATCGACGGGGGGCGCAAAGCCGCTGAGGCGATCCATCGCTGGCTGTTACGCTGAGATCGACATGTTAAACGCAAGTACGGTCGTGTGTTTGACATAAGACAACCTCTAAAAATTGAATATTGCACGGCCAAGATGGCCGTACGACACGAATTTCACGGGCAAGATGCCCGTGCTACGAATTATTAGAGGTTGCCATAAGCAAAGGATAGGATAAATACGCAGCAAAACCGTGTTGCAGGTTGAAAGGATTCCGTATTCATCAGGGGTTTGACAGATGCCGAAGCGTAAGGACATAAAAAAGATTTTGATTGTCGGTTCGGGGCCGATTGTGATCGGTCAGGGCTGTGAGTTTGACTACTCCGGCGCGCAGGCGTGCAAGGCGCTGAAGCGCGAGGGGTACAAGGTCGTGCTGGTCAACAGCAACCCGGCGACGATCATGACCGATCCGGAGCTGGCCGATCGGACGTACATTGAGCCGATTACGCCGGAGGCGGTCGAGGCGATTATCCGCAAGGAGCGGCCGGACAGTCTCTTGCCGACACTGGGCGGCCAGACGGGGCTCAATACCGCGGTAGCGCTGGCCGAAAGCGGCGTGCTGAAGAAGTACGACGTGCGGTTGCTGGGGGCGAATCTGCAATCGATCAGGCGGGCTGAAGAGCGCGACCGGTTCAAGAAAATCATCACCGACATCGGGCTGGAGGTGCCCCAGAGCGGCTATGCCCACTCGTGGAAAGAGGCGCAAAAGATTATCGAACGTATCGGCTTTCCGGTCATCCTTCGTCCGTCCTATACGCTGGGCGGGATGGGCGGCAATGTCGCCTATAATATGGATGAATACGAGCGCTTCGTCCAGTGGGGCCTGTCGCTGAGCCCGAAAAATCAGATTCTCATCGAAGAATCGGTTGTCGGTTGGAAGGAGTACGAGCTGGAAGTGATGCGCGACCGCAAGGACAATGTCGTGATCGTCTGCTCGATTGAGAACATCGACCCGATGGGCGTTCACACCGGCGACAGCATTACGGTGGCTCCGGCCCAGACGCTGACGGACAAAGAATATCAGATGATGCGCGACGCGTCGCTGAAGATTATCCGGGCCATCGGCGTCGAGACCGGCGGCTCGAATATCCAGTTCGCCGTCAACCCCCAAAACGGCAAGCTGTATGTCATCGAGATGAACCCGCGTGTATCGCGCAGCTCAGCGCTGGCGTCCAAGGCGACCGGCTTTCCGATTGCCAAGATCGCCTCGCTGCTGGCGGTCGGCTATACGCTGGACGAAATCGCCAACGATATCACAAAGAAGACCCCGGCCTGTTTTGAGCCGACGATTGACTATGTGGTGACCAAGTGGCCGCGGTTTACGTTTGAGAAATTCCCGCAGACCGCCCCGGAACTGACGGTGCAGATGAAATCGGTCGGCGAGGCGATGGCCATCGGGCGGACGTTTCGCGAGTCGCTGCAAAAGGCGAT
>SKKI01000183.1 GCA_007121565.1 Phycisphaerae bacterium | reverse complement strand
TCGGCGCCGAGCCTGATTACCAGCTTTACCCAGGCGTTTACAAATGTTTTCCGGCGTCTTGAGAAAATCGATTTTGAAGGCTTGCTGGAGCAGTTTGACAACACCCTGGTGACGTTTCAGACGACGCTGCAGGATGCCGACGTCGCCCAGATTCGCCAGGCAACGCTGGGTGTGATGGACGATCTGAAAGAAACCAATCAACTCGTTCAATCGCTGCTCAAGCAGACCGACGAACCGATGCCGGGCAATATCCCCCAGGCCATCGCGACGTTTGACGATACGCTGGCCCGGCTGGACGCGTTGCTGGGGCGGCATGAGATGGATGTCGATGCGGTGATTGCCACTCTGAAAATCGTCGTTGACAACCTGCGGCAACTCTCCGACAGCGTCAGAGACAACCCGGCCCGGCTGCTGTTCGGGGCGCCGCCGGAACCCTCGGAGCATGTCCAATGAGAACTATCGCGCACTGTCTTGCGGTTATCGCCCTGGCCGGCGGCCTTGTCGGCTGCGGCCCGGCGATTCAGCCGCCGCCCCCGCAAACAAAGTACCTGCTGCAGATTGCCCCCGAGTCGCAGGCGAAGCTGGAATCTGTCTGCTTTCGCATGCGTCCGGTGGCGGTGCGCAGCCCGTTTTCCGGCGCCGGGTTGGTCTATCGCAGCAGTCCGGTCGCCTACGAACGGGATCATTACAATCAGTTTCTCACGCCGCCCGACCAGCAGATCGGCGAGGCCCTGTCCGAGTGGCTCGCAAAGGTCCTGTGCGCCGAGCCGGTGGGCCTGGAGGACACACAACGCCGCACGCTTGAGCCGCATTTGGAGGCGCTCTATGGCGATTTTCACGACCCGGACGCGCCGAGGGCCTATGCGCGGCTACGGTTTGTGATCAGTGCCTATGACCCTTCTTGCCGCTGCAGCCGCATCCTGCTGAACGAATCCTTCGAGGCCACCGCTGCGCTGGAGCCCAAGCCCTCAGCCGAAGAGGTCGTTCAGGCGATGAGCCAGGCCGTCAACGCGGCGCTGGATCAATTTTATACGTCGCTCGAAGAACTGTTTTTATGAGATACAGCCGCTTTTTTGAACGGCGGCTTTTTTATGGGTACTCTTTTGAGCAGCTCTCGTTTGAGGCGCCGAGGATTGCGGTAATAAAACCGCATATAGTCCCAAAAGCCGGGATTTAGAAAATTCGTCGCGTCTTGCTTGGTTAAATCATCCACTTTCACATTTTCGCCAACACCGCCCAGAGACCGTATGCCGGAATTCCATCTTCCATTGGTGTGCAGGTATTCAAAGAGTTCGCACTCCATTACCGAAAGGCCGCTTCTTACGAGTAGATTTTTCAGACTGCCAGGTGAAAAAAAACTGAGATGCGATATCGGTTGTTTTTGCTTTAAGAGCGGGGGGCGTTTCCAGAGTTCCATCGGCACTTCAACATACAGAATGCCCGTATTGCTTAAATGCTGTGAAAGGCGATTCAGGATGTCCACAGGGGACACGACATGTTCGATGATATGACTGCAGACAATGAGGTCAAATTGGGCGTCCGGTTTGAGATCGGCGACGGTATTGCCTAACTTAGTAACACCTTCGATGCAAAAGGTACAATAGTCGATTAGACTGCATTTTTTTCCGCGATCGATAAACGCCTGCATTAAATTCCCATCCATCCCGCCAAAATCAAGCACCGTATCGACATTCACAAGGTCAATATGACATTTCAGGTAGTCGTATAAAATTTTTGACCGTTTTTTTGAAATCGCGATGTTTGTAACGGGACAAAACCCGACTTGGACGCTATCCCCTCTGTATCGCCGTTCATTAATCAAGTGTTCTGAAACGCTCGGAAAAAGGCCGATATATCCACAATGGGCACAACAGATATTCTCAATTCGAATCTCAGATGCGCCGGGATACCAGTCCTCAAACATGAAGCGATACAGGGCGTTTGTTAAGTCGTCAAATTTGCCTATATCGGCGGCGTAGAAGACTTTTTCAGTCAATATCTTCCAGTTTTTCTTTTGGCAAATTCGACAGGGCAAATAATCTGGCATCGCGTCTATATTCTCGAAAAACTTTACCTCTTTTCGGTGCCGTTCAGCGCGCTGGGCGTTTAAGACAGCAGACCGTAGTCGGCCAGGGTTTGCTTTAGCTCGCTCTTCTGGGCGTCGGTCAGCGGGGTCATCGGCAGCCGCAGTTCATCCGAGCTCATCTCCAGCATGGCCATCGCGGCCTTGAGCGGGATGGGGTTGGTCGCCAGGGAGAGCATGTTTTTGGCCAGGGCAAAGAGCTTCTGGTGCCACTTGCGCGCCGAGACCAGATCGCCTTCGAGAATCAGGTCGGTCATCGCCTTGACATCGGCCGGGACAATGTTGGCCACGACGCTGATGACGCCTTTGCCGCCGACCGCGGCCATCGGCAACGTCAGCGAATCGTCGCCGCTAAGCACGGTCAGGCTGGTGGACATGGCCACCTCGCTGGCCAGATCCAGCCCGCCGGAGGCCTCTTTGACCGCGACGATGTTCTCACAGTCGGCCAGGCGTATGATGGTCTCGGCCGTCAGGCCGCCCCCGGCGCAGCGGCCCGGGATGTTGTACAGCACCAGCGGAATATCCACCTCGTCGGCGATGGCCTTGAAGTGCTGGTAGAAGCCCTCCTGCATGGGCTTGTTGTAATACGGGCAGACTTGCAGCGAGCCGTCGGCGCCGACCTTGCGGGCATGGGCAGTCAGTTCGATGGCCTCGGCGGTGCTGTTGGAGCCGGTGCCGGCGATGACGGGGATTTTCCCGCCCACGAGGCTGACCACACGCTCGATCACCTTTTTATGCTCCTCGTGGCTCAGCGTCGGCGATTCGCCGGTGGTGCCGCAGGGGACAATCCCGTCGGTGCCGCTGTTCAGTTGAAATTCAACGAGTTCATCAAGCGTTTCAAAATCGACTTGTCCGTCGCTGAAAGGAGTCGCCAGCGCTACGAAAGAACCGGTAAACATTGTGCATTCTCCTGTCATTGTCAGTTAGAGGGGTTGACGAATCAGTTTATTCATTTGCTCAACGGCCCGGCGCATCCCGACCAGCACGGCGCGGGAGACGATGCTGTGTCCGATATTGAACTCGCACAGGTGCTCGATGCGCGCCACGGGGTGGATGTTGCGGTAGGTCAGACCGTGGCCGGCGTGTACGATCAGGCCGGCGGCCATCGCGGCATCGCGTCCGTCGCGCAAGGCGTTGAGGTGTTTGACGATATGTGCATCACCGGCGGCATTGGTGTACTGGCCGGTGTGCAGCTCCACCGCGTCGGCGCCGCTTTCGGCGGTGGCCAGGATATGCTGCTCCTGCGGCAGAATAAAGGTGCTGACCAGAATTCCCTTCTGGTGCATGCGTTTGACTGTCTCGGTCAGGCGTTCCAGTTGGCCCGCGCAGTCCAGGCCGCCTTCGGTGGTCAGTTCGGCGCGGCTTTCGGGCACGAGGGTCACCTGGTCGGGACAAAGGGTCTCGGCGATTTTGATGACCTCCGGGTCCATCCCGATTTCAAGATTGAATTTGCAGGCGACGGTGTCCTTGAGCAGCCGCACGTCGCGGTCGTTGATGTGGCGGCGATCCTTGCGCAGGTGGACGGTGATGCCGTTGGCCCCGGCCAGTTCGCACTGCATCGCTGCCCAGACCGGATCCGGCTCGTCGGTGCGCCGGGCCTGACGAATCGTTGCCACGTGATCGATATTGACATTCAATAAACCCATTTTTTGCTCCGTAAACACGGTTAAGCTGCGCATTATAGCGGCATCGCCGCAGGGTTCAAGGAAAAATGCCAAAGACGCTATGGCAACGGCGAGTTTTGCAGGACAGTGCGATACAGGGCCAGGTAGCGCTGGGCCTTGTCAGCCCAGTTGAAGCCCAGGGCCTTTTGCCGGGCAGCGTCAGTTTTGAGTCGGTAGGCGTCCGGGTCGTTAAGCAGGTCGATGACCGCCTGGCAAAACGCCCGTGGCTGCGGCGGGACGATGATGCCGTTGTCGCCGATCAGTTCGCCGGTGCCTTCGCAGGCGGTGGTGACAATCGGCAGGCCGCTGGCCATCGCCTCGAGCATGGCGTTGCTCATCCCCTCGTGGAGGCTGCTCATCAAAAACAGGTCGCTGGATTGATACAGCGCAGCCAGGGCGTTCGCCTCGAGCAGGCCGTGAAACCGCACCCGGTCGGCCACGCCGAGCGTCTGGGCCTGCGCGTACAGCGGCGCTTGCAGATTGCCGGCGCCGGCGATGTGCAGCTCGGCGTTGATGTCGTTTTTGACCAACTCGCCGAGCGTTTGAATCAGCAGGTCGATGCGTTTGCGGGCGATGAGCCGTCCGACGGCCAGCAGTTTGATCGGTTCGGACAAGCGGCGCGACGGCGGGGGGCTGAAAAAATCGGTATCGACACCGTTGGGGATCACGCCGTATTGGATCGACGGCTCAAAGCGCTGCGCCAGCTCGGCCAGGCCCTCGCTGTTGGCCACGACGGCAGCGGCGTTTTTCCAGACACGTCGAAACAGACCTGAAAGCAGCACATAATCGCCTTTGAGCCGTGTGTTGAAGCCGGGTACATCGCTGCCGCGCAGGGAGATGATATACGGCATCCGCCCGGCGGTTTTCAAACACGGATACGCCGAGGGAAAGGCTGAGAACGCATGCACCAGGTCGTATTGGTTTTCGCGCGCTAACCGGTCGTACAGGCGGCGGGCCTTGAAGAGCC
>SKKI01000103.1 GCA_007121565.1 Phycisphaerae bacterium | reverse complement strand
GTCCCTTTCCCTGCTCAATCATAATCTCGGCCAGCCGATACCGCGGCCCGGCCATGTGCCCATCGCCGTCCATCGCCTGCTGGTAACAGCGCATCGCCGCCTCTGTCATCCCCCGCAGCCGATACACTTCACCCAGATAAAAATGCGCTGCTGCAAACTCGGGGTCAAACTCGCCTATCCGGTTGAATTTTTCTTTGGCCCCCTCCAGATCGCCGCTTTCGAGAAGAAAAATGCCAAACTCAAGCAGCACATCCAAGTCTGCCGGTTTTTTGCGTATTTCCCGCAAAAACGCTTCTTTGGCCATCCCCCCCCTGCCGCCGACCCAATAGGCCTGCGCCAGGCGAAACTGTATCTGCGGATGACCCGGATCAAGTTCAGCGGTCTTTTCCCAACACCAGGCAGCGCGTTCATAGAGCCCACGCGAAAACAGGGAATTACCGATATTGTAAAAGCACAATGGACAATCGCTGCGAATCTGCTGGGCCAGGTAAAACATCTGCTCGGCCTTCTGGTGCTGCTCCATCTCGGTATAGGTAATAATCCGATTGCAGTAACCCGGCTCAAACATCGGATCAATCTGTTCAATCTGCTCAAAAATCGCAATCGCCCGGTCATACCGCCCCGTCCGCGTATAGTCCACCCCCAGGCAATTCATCACCTCCACATCATCGCCCAGCAACTGCCTCGCTTTGTCATACCACCCGATCGCCTCATCATAACGTTCCAGTCCGTCCATCGTCAGCGCCATATTGAACGCCCAGGCCCCGTTATCCATCCCCTCATCGATAGCCTCGGTCAGCCTTTCCAGCGCCTCGGCCATCCGCCCGTTTTCATACAGATCCGCCGCCTGCTCGGCCAGCATCTCGGCCCGTTCCCACGCATGGCCCTGGTCGTTTTCATAGTCAAACAGATTGTCCATCGCTCGCTTATCCTGTTAAATTCATTCAGTCCGCTTCCGTGTTGAGTCCTTACCGCTTTCATATCGGCCTGCCCCGACCCTCACTTTTGCACAATTCCCTTTTTAGCGGTGCTTGAATTTTGCGAAGAATTCTCTGGAAAAACCCTCGATAACCCTTTATCATCAGGTACTTTAAGCGGCTTATGGTGCGTCGCGCCCCGTGGTAGGGGCGACTTTTTCCCGGGCAAGGCCTCGACAGCGTCCCATAAATCGCCCATAATACAGATGTTAACCCGTTTACAAATCGGACAGGAGAGACATTCGATGATTCAGGAAATTAAAGGCCATCTGACAGCCGGGCCCCACCGGTATGCCATCGTGGTGAGCCGTTTTAACGAGTTTATTACCGCCAAGCTGCTTGGCGGCGCGGTGGACTGCCTGACCCGGCACGGCGCCAAGGATGAGCAAATCACCGTCATCTGGGTTCCGGGAACCATCGAAATTACCACCGCGGCCAAAAAACTGGCCGACAGCGGACAGTATGCCGCGATTCTGTGCCTCGGGGCGGTGATTCGAGGCCAAACCGGCCATTACGATTACGTCTGTCAGCAGGTGTCGCGCGGCGTGGGAACAATCAATTACGACACGGGCGTGCCGACGATTTTCGGCGTGCTGACCTGCGATACCATCGAACAGGCCATCGAGCGGGCCGGCACCAAACAGGGCAACGCCGGTGCCAATGCGGCGTTGGCCGCGATCGAGATGGCCGACTTGATGGGCAAACTGTAAACGCGCCCGGCGTTTGATAGCGATACGTATGGATGACAGACGTGATACCGCAGGAAGGTTGACGTGACACAGGACCGCAGAACAGAGGCGCGCGAGCTGGCGACGCAGGCCTTGTGCCAGTTGGATGTACAGGGCGATGACGTTAAGGGCATGCTCCGGCAGTTTTTCCGAGAGCAGACCGACGACGATCTGACGCTCAAACTGGCCGAGCAGTGGACCGACGGCGCCTGGCAGTGCGTCAACGAGTCCGACGCCATCATTTTGCGGGCCGCGACACGCTGGAAACTGGCACGGCTGTCCCAGGTGGATCGGGCCATCCTGCGGCTGTCGGTCTATCAGATTCGCCACTGTCCCGATATACCGGACAAAGTCGTGCTCAATGAGGCCATTGAAATCGCCAAAAAATACAGTTCCGAGCAGGCCCCGCGATTCGTCAACGGTGTCCTGGACGCAGTTGTAAAAACACTCAAACAAAGCGAAACCCCATCGGTTTCCGAGGAGGTGCTCTGAATCCGTGCGAACCCTGGCGGTACTCAACCAGAAAGGCGGAGTCGGCAAGACCACCACGGTGGCCAATGTCGCCGCCGCGCTGGCGCTGAAAGGACAGCGCATCCTTGTGATCGATCTGGACCCGCAGGCCCACCTGACCATTCATCTGGGCGCCGACAGCAACCCGGATGTGCCGGGCATCTACGAGGTGCTGACCGGCTCGGCGGATATCGCCTCAGCGGCCATCCCGGTCCGGGAAAATCTCCAGGTCCTGGCCGCCAGCATCAACCTGGTCGGCGCCGAAAGCGAACTGGTCGATGAGGTGGGACGCGAAACCATTCTGCACAACGCCCTTGAGCGGGTCCGCGGGCAGTATGAGTATGTGATGATTGACTGTCCGCCGTCGCTGGGACTGCTGACCCTCAACGCGCTGTCGGCGGTGACGGAAGTGCTCATTCCCGTGCAGCCGCATTTCCTGGCCCTGCAGGGATTCAGCCGCCTGCTGCAAACCATTGAACTGGTCCAGTCCCGCATCAACCCCGCCCTGCACGTGACGGCGATTTTGATGTGTATGTACGACAGCCGCACGAGTCTGTCGGCCGAGGTGCTTGAGGATATCGACAGGTTCCTGCAAAACGCCCGTCATCATGATGTGCCGTGGTCCCGGGCGTCGATCATCCCCGTGCACATTCGCCGCAACATCAAACTGGCCGAGGCCCCCAGCTACGGCAAGACGATTTTTGAGTACGAACCGACGTGCAACGGGGCGCTGGACTACATGGCAATGGCCGACTGGCTGCTGACCGGTACACTGCCCGGCGAGCCACACACCGAACCGCCATCACTGACAGCCAACCCCAACTGCGAACCCGGCGAAGCCCGCCCCAACGGTGGTTAATCCGTATTTTTCAAAACTTTCCTGGGCCACAGGACTATTCAAAAATTCAAGAAACTGCCGGACGGCATCAGGGTGTGAAGACGGTGTCAGACCCGCGGCAACAATCGGAATCATCACATTATGATCCGGCGGTATTTCGATCATCTCGGTACGATACGCATATTGCTGTGCTGCTGTCGGCCAGACGATTGCCGCATCAACCTGGCCAAGTTCAACGGCTTGAGCCAGTTCAGCGGAAGAACCACCTGAAAAGGCCCTGTTCAGCACAATACGTTCCATGTCAATGTCGTTTTTCCGAAAAATCGCTGATGTGACGGCGGCGATAAGTGTCTCGGCGACCGGCACGCCCAGCTTCACCTCAGGTCCGGCCAGATCGGCTACCGTATGAATATTATGCGGAGTTTCAGACCGAACCAGCATAACGGCAGCCAAATACGCGACAGGATGTGTCTGACGATTCGTTTGCTGAGAGTGTGCCGGCTGCAGCACCGACTCATCCGCGGCTATGACCAGATCGCCGTCGCCGGCCTGGTTCATCTGAGCTGTCAGCCGATCAGACGGCTGGAAGTGCGCGTGAACACGGATTCCGCTGCGGCGCTGAAAGTGGTCAACAATTTGCTCAACAGGCAGCCGGACCTCATCGGCGCAGTACACCGTCAGTGTGGTTATGGTGTCCTCAGGCGTGTCGGAACCTGCCATAAATACAGATAACGCGGCGACCATGACCGCCAGAGCCCCGGCCGGCAGCAGATAGACCCAAAATTGTCTCAATGATCGTGCCATTGTCTGCCTTTACTTTACAGGGAGCCGTCGACCAGTATGCGCGCCGGGTCTTGCCGGGCGGCCCAGCGTATCGGCAGCCAGCCGGCCAGCACACACCAGGCCGGGGCGGCCAGCATTGCGAGCACAAACAGCAGAACACTGTAAACTCCCGTGATACGTCCAGAAAGGCCGTCACCTGCGATCCAGACCCCTGCCAGCAGTCCCAGCCCATAGCCCGGCACCGCACCCATCAAGCCGGTAAAAATCGCTTTGTGCATAAACAGCGCCGTCACTGTTTTTTGCTTCACACCGACAGCACGCAGCACGCCCACTTCAGCAATGCGACGGCGCACGTTATCCAAAAACAATCCAAACAGCGCAATGGCCGATGCGGCCAGCACAACCGGCAGCAGGATCGCGGAAAATGCGCCATACTCGTCAAACATTCGACCGCGGTAAGCACGCTCGGCATCAAGAGCGATGGATGTCGCCTGAGAGGCGCGCCTTCGGGCATCAAAGCGAGCCTCTACAAGGGTGTTGAATTGCAGCACGTGTGTGTCAGCCAATACCGTCGGTACATGATTGACAATCCCGCCAAGCGCCGGCGCATCGCCCATGCATTCCAACGCAAAGATGACATTGATCGTATCGGGCTTATCCAGCCAGCGCTGAACATCGGCCAGAGCGCACCAGACGGAGATATCCTCAAGTGTGCCCTGTGCCGGCAGGATACGCCCAATCGTGAATGCCTCTCCCATCAGGGTGACGGTTTGGCCTGCTTCAAGTTCCAGTTCCTCAGCCAGGGCGTGTCCGATCTCGATATGACCGTCGGGAATGTCCGGGCGAATGGGGTCAAGGTAGCCATCGTCGTTCCAAAAACGCGGCTTGGCCTGAACCGGTATCTGGCCGG
>SKKI01000241.1 GCA_007121565.1 Phycisphaerae bacterium | reverse complement strand
TCACGTCCGCACTTCGCAAGAAGATTCCTCCGGGCTGATTGACGCCCGTCGCAGTGCTGTAGGATTGAATCAGATGTTCGATCTCTTGGCGCAGGGGTTGTGTATAGCCGCTGATTTCCTCGTTGATAATCACCAGGTCGGCCATAAGTCCGTGTATACGCCAATACGTATGCGCCTGAAGCATTTGACGGACCAGACCCATATCCCGTGTCTGACCGATGGCGACCAGGGCAATGGGCAAGTCGCCTGAGATGCCATACGCCCACAAGCCAGCCTGTCCCTTGCGATTATCGGCAATACGCTGCGCGGCGGCTCGCAGGCGTGGATTGGGATAGAGCAGGTAGCTTGCCAATTTCTGGAAACGACGAGCTTCATCGGGCTGGATACGCATAAAACGCAGTTCAAGCTGTGCGGACGCCCAGGCGAAATCCATTGCCCGGTCGATGGCATGGGGATCGCCATATTTGCTCACCAGGTCGGTAACCTCTTGGCGCGAGGACCCGGCGGCCAAGATCAAGGACGCTTGTACCCGCTGACCCGGCGCCAAACTCAGACGTCGGCGCAGGCTGAAAATCGGATCCAGAACAAACCCTTGGCTGCCGCCGAGTTCCTGCAAAGCCCCCATCGGACTGGCGAGTGTGCGGCCGCGGCCGATGAATTGCCGCCGGTCCGTTTCGAAACGCAAAACGTCGTCGATCGGTTCGCCGCCGGCTTGATCCAGCGTAAATCGGTGGGCGGCATAAATGAGCGGCTCGTCGTCACTGCGAAGCCGGCGATAGGCCAAAAGCGTCTGCTGCTCCGGCAGCGCCTCGGTCTGAATAAACAGCTTGTTGAACGCCGGATGCTGTCGGTCGGCCCTGTGCGGGGCCAGCGCCAGTTCAATGTAGCTGGTCAACTCGATGCGGCGAGTGCGGGATGATCGATTGATCAGCGTCATGCGCCGGATCTCAACGTCATCTTCCGGCGCAACAATCATCTCGGTTTCGCTCTCGATGTCATGGTCAACACGCCGAAACACGGCACGATCCAGCGAAAAGTTGACGCAGTACGGCTCCACTGTGCCGCCGGTGGGGTGGTAGGTATTGCACCATAGCCGGCCGGACTCGGCATCACGAATGTAACAAAAGCTGCCCCAGGCATCCCGTGTCGAGTCCGCCTGCCATCGCGTGATCGAAACGTCTTTCCAGCGACTGTAGCCCCCGCCGGCGCCCGTCAGCATGAGGCCGTAACGTCCATTACACAGCAACTGGGTCTTGGGCGTGGCCGTATGCGGGGTTTCAAACTGTCTGACCGACGGCGTTACTTCACCGACGCCGGCCACCGAAGCAATTCGCTCGCGCGGGGCAATATGGTGCAGCGGCGGCAGTTGCGGGATGCGTTCATGCAGCAGCGGCTCCAGCGTGCGCACGCGCGGATCGGCGTGGAAATGGCGACAGAGGCGGTTGTCATGAAGACAATTGGTCAGCGCCAGAAAACTCATGCCCTGATGGTGCGCCATATAAGCGCGTACGATCACGCCCGGTTCGGCGGCGAGGCTGGGTTGTCGGCTGTAGTCCATCGATTCGTAATAGCCGTAATCGCTGAGCAGTCCCAATCCGGCCAGTCGTCTCAGATTGTTAACGACGTGTCCGGGTTCGACAGTTACCGCCAGCAGACTGGCATACGGCGCGACAACGATCTTGTCGGCCAGACCGCGTTTAAGGCCGAGTTCCGGAACGCCGAATGCTTGATATTGATACGTTTTGTTAATGTCCAGATCCCCGAAGGCACATTCTGATATCCCCCACGGCACCCGATGCTTGCGTCCGTAAGCCATTTGGATTGCAATCGCTTCTCTGGCGGCTTTGTCCAGCAGCGTGTTGCTGTAGGATCGCTGAAAGAGAAGCGGCATCAGGTATTCGAACATCGTTCCGGTCCAACTGAGCAGCGCACGGCGGCGACCGATGGCGCCGTAGGGCCGACCCATGGCAAACCAGTGCTCAACGGGAATATCCCTGCGGGCGATGGCGACAAAACTTCCCAGGCGCGCTTCACTGGCCAGCAGGTCGTAAAAGGCGTGATCCATGCGGCCTTCAGAAACATTAAAGCCGATCGAAAAGAGGCGGCGTTCGGAGTGATACAGGAAACGCATATTGATTGACGCCGAGAGTTCGCCGCAGACTCCCGCCAGATGCACCGTCGAGGCCAGCATCTCGCCGGCCAGCCATTTAGCCCGATCAAAGGCCGTAATAACGCGATCTATCCAGTTCAGAAGGGCGTGCCTATCGGCGGGCGTTTTCTCCCGGAGGGACCGGAGTGCCGCGATGCAGGGGATGTTGCCGCCGGCCAACGCTTCAAGCGACGGCGCTGTCTGAAGGGCCTGGTGAAACGCCGGCACGATCTCCGGCGCCAGTTCGGCGATTTCGTCTTCGGTCTTTTCGGCCAGAATGTCGATCCAGACGAGATAACGATCCGCGATGCTTTGCCAGGCTGCCCGTTGACGTTGGATCTGGCCGACCCAATACCTTACCCTCTCTGCCTTAATGGAAGATTCGGTCACTTTTTCAGACAATTGTTTCAGGATGGTGCTTGACCGTCGCAACACGCCAAGTCGGTCAGGAAGCGACGTCGGCGGCGCGTCCCACTCGCCTAACACATCCTGCAGTGCATAACTTTCCAGAGCCAACGCTCCGGTGTCCCGAACGACTTGCCGCAGGATAGCGCCGGCATCATACAGTCCCGTAAACGCCTGCGCGTCCAGCAGCTGCGACTGCCTGAGGGACTCAAGCCCTCGGTCCAGCGTCCATAGGGCGCCCAGCAGATTTCCGCTGTCCACGGTGGAGACATATTGCGGCGTAAGGGGCGTCAGCGTTTGGATGTCGTACCAATTGAGCAGATGGCCCTCATGGCGTTCCAGTTTTTCGATTGTTTCCAGTGTCCGACCCAGTGTGCCGGTCACATCATCGATGGTTAAATAGCCGAAATCATGCGCGCTGAGCACACTGGTCAGATACAGGCCGATATTGGTCGGACTGGTCCGCAGAGCCAGCCCATTCTGATGGGAGACCTGATAATTATCGGGGGGCAGCCAGGAGGTCTGTTCATTCACAAAATCCGAAAAATAGCGCCAGGTGTAACGCGCGATCTGTCTGAGAAACTTTCGGTCCTTTTCAGACAGCCGCTTGTGCGGCGGCTTTGCCGACGGTCGGCGATTTAACAGCCAGCCGATGATCGGCGTTAGAAACCAGAGCATCAGCCATGGGGCTGCCGCCGCAAGGGCCGCCGGCCGCCCGTACATCACAGCCCACCCGACAAGCACACTGAAGGCGCTGACCAGGCCCATAAAAAGAAAAAATATCCGTGATGCGGCTCGGGGCTTTCCCTGCGTCGTCGGGGCCAGCGCCCACTCCAGCAGTCCCCGATGCGAGATGCAGCGACGATACCAGACCCGTACAATCGCATCTATCGCCAGCCAAGCCTGATACGGCAGCAGTGCCGTTTCAACCCCCATCCGCAGCAGGTCATTGCCCACTTTCGTCGGCGATGTGCCCTTTAGCCCCTGTCGCGTGGTTGCCCAGGTGAGGGGCTGCACCAACGAGTGAAAAAACAATTGTACCGCGACTGCAATACCGGCAGTCCAACCGGCCTGTGAAGAGATGAGCCATGCGGCCAGCAGAACCACCATGCTTGCGGCGGGCAGCAGGCTGCGACGCAGATTGTCAAAAATTTTCCAGCGGCTAAACCAGGACAGAGGGTTGGGACCCCGTCCACCGTCGGGCAGCGGGACACGCGGCAGGATCCAATCGGCGATCTGCCAATCGCCCCGAATCCAGCGGTGCTGCCGCTTGGCGTAGCTTTTATAATCCTGCGGAAACTCATCATACAGTTCGATATCGCTGGCCAGCCCGACTCGGACATAAGCGCCTTCGATCAGATCATGGCTGAGCAGGCGACCTTCCGGAAACCGGCCGGACAGCGCCTGGCTGAAGGTGCGCACATCATAGATGCCTTTGCCGTGATAGGACCCTTCGCCGGTCAGGTCCTGATAGACATCGGAAACCGTATGGGTATAAGGATCGATGCCGACTGAATCCGAAAAGAGCCGACTGAAAGGAGACCCGCTGGTACTCGGCAGAGAGGCACTGACGCGCGGCTGAATAATGGTATAGCCGGACTGGACGCGGCCGGCACTGTCAAGTCGTGCGCGATTCAGCGGATGGGCCAGTGTTTCGATCATCCGGCGGGCGGTGTCGGCCGGCAATTGCGTGTCACTGTCCAGCGTAATGACAAATCTCACATCGCTGAGCCGATCCGGATCGCCAACAACCACCAAACGTTCGGCCTGGCGAGGCCGTGTGCCGACAATCAGGTCGTTAAGCTCTTCCAGTTTCCCGCGTTTACGCTCCCACCCCATAAATGTCTGCTCGCTGACGCACCAGGTCCGTTGCCGATGGAACAGGAAAAAGCAATCGCCGCCGTAACGCCGATTAAGTGTTTCGATGCACTCCGTGGCGTGTTTGATCAGCTCGGCGTCCGCCGCGCAATGCGCCGCGTCGGCGTCTTCGAAATCCGAGTAAAGACCAAAGAAAAGATTGGCGTCTTGATTGGCGAGGTATCGGATTTCAAGTTTTTCCGCCTCGGCCTTGATCGCCTCCTGATCGGACAGCATCATAGGCACCACAACCAGCGTTCGGCAGTCGTCAGGAATCCCCGACTCTCTGAAATCCATCTTCGGCAGCGCGAGCGACGGGAAAAAACGCATAATGAGGGTACTCCACACCTCAATCGCAAGCTGGCTGACGGGGACAAGCAACAGCGC
>SKKI01000049.1 GCA_007121565.1 Phycisphaerae bacterium | reverse complement strand
TTGATGGGCTATCTGGACGAACTGCTCACCACGCATCCGCAAGTGCGCCAGCGTCTGAAAACACCAGCGGCCGCTTTTGGCAACAAACGCATCGCCTACCATACCCCCTGCCACCTGCGACCCATGCGGGATGCCGACCTGACGCCGCGCCTGCTCAAAGACTTGTGCGACCTGGAAGTACACGACTTAAACGCCGGCTGCTGCGGCCTGGCCGGAACCGCCGGTATGCAGGCCAAAAATCGCTCCCTGTCAACCTCCATCAGCCGCTGCCTGAAAGACGCCATTGACCACTACCGCCCCGACATCATCCTGACCGAATGCGCCGCCTGCAAAATGCAGATCGAAACACTCACCTCCGCCCCCGTCCTGCACCCCATTTCAATCCTTGCGCAAAACACCTGAACCCGCCCAAAACTGCTCTGCAAGGCGCCGCTGGGCTGCGCGACACCGCCCCGCGGACCCAGATTATAACAGACCACCTGCACCGCAATAATTGAAAAAAGACCGGCATAAACCGGTCTTTTTTCGTTCATCGACCCTCTCCGAAGCCGATCCTACAAACAATCTATCGCCCATCCTAAGAGCATCCCATCGAGTTGCCGCAGTTGTGGCAGCGGTAGCAGGTGCCGTTTCGCACGGTGATCGAGCCGCAGACATCGCAAGCCGGCGCGTCGTCCTGGAAGTGCTCAAACTGCTCGCTGAGCCGATGCACCGCGGCGGCTTCACTGCCGTCGGCGTCGGTCAGGGTCGAGCTGACAAGCTGGACCACCTGCTCGGTAGCCTGCCGGGCAAAGCGGCTCTGGGCCGCCGGCGGCTTCGGGGCCGCCGCCTTTGAGCCAGGCGCAGCGCCGGGGCTGGGTGTTTTGGCCTGGTCAATTTTTTTGGCCAGGTCCTGGGTTTTCTTTACCAGCTCTTTGGCGGTTGTTGTATTCTTGCCCTCGGCCGGCGGTGTCGGGCGGTTGGGGGTGTTCTTCTCGGCATAGCCGGGAATGAACTGGCAGCCCATCCAGCAGAAAATATAATCAATCAGGCTCTTGGCAAACGGGATGTTCTTGTTGCTGGTCATCCCGGCCGGCTCAAAGCGGGCGTGGCGGAACTTATCGACCAGCGTAATCAGCGGCACCCCGTACTGCAGCGCCATCGACACACAGGTGCCAACCACATCCATCAGGCCGCCGACGGTGCTGCCCTCCTTGGCCATAGTGATAAACAACTCACCAGGCTGGCCGTCCTCATACAGCCCCACCGTCAGATACCCTTCATGGCCTGCCACCGAGAACTTGTGCGTGATGCTGTGCCGTGTCTCGGGCAGTCGGCGGCGGAAAGGCCGCGCCGCGGCGATCTCGGCGGCCTTTTGCTTTTTCTTGTCGGCGGCCTTGTCAGCCGTGTTGACCGGCTGGAGCCGCTTGGAGCCGTCGCGATAGATGGCCACCGCCTTGAGCCCCAGCTTCCAGCCTTCCATATAGGCCGAGGCGATTTGCTCGGCGGTGCTTTCTTTGGACATATTAATGGTCTTGCTGATCGCCCCGGACAAGAACGGCTGGACCGCGGCCATCATTTTCAGATGGGCCGCATAGTGAATGTGCCGCTTGCCGTTTTTGGGCTTGAAGGCGCAGTCAAAGACCGCCAGATGTTCGTCGCGCAGCGCCTGAGCCGTTTCGATGGTGTCGTCTTTGTCGATGCTCTGGCAGATCTGGTGAATCTCCTCGGCCCCGTAGCCGAGCCGCTCCAGCGCCATCGGCACGGTGCGGTTGACCAGCTTGAGCATCCCGCCGCCGGCCAGGGTTTTGTATTTGACCAGCGCGATATCCGGCTCGACGCCGGTCGTGTCGCAGTCCATCATAAAGCCGATGGTCCCGGTCGGGGCCAGCACGGTCGTCTGGGCATTGCGAAAGCCGTGCCGGCTGCCGATATCAAAGGCCTGATCCCAGGCGTTCTTGGCCGCGCCGAGCAGATCATCCGGGCAGTACATCTCCGGGATGTTGTAGGCGTGCTCGCGGTGCATCGCGATGACATTGAGCATCGGCTCTTTGTTGGTGTCATACTCGGCAAAGGGGCCTTTGATCGCGGCCATCTCCGCGCTGGCGGCATAGGCCGTGCCGGTCATGACAGCGGTAATCGCCGCCGCCCACGTGCGGGCCTGATCGGAGTCGTACGGCATCGCCAGGCTCATCATCAGACAGCCCAGGTTGGCATAGCCCAGCCCCAGCGGGCGGAAGCGGTGGCTGTTGTCGGCGATGCGGGCCTCGGGGTAGCTGCCGTTATCGACGAGAATTTCCTGGGCGATGATAAACAGCCGCACCGCCTTTTTGAAGTTGTCGATGTCAAAGCCGCCGTCCTCGGTGCGGAACTTCATCAGGTTCAGCGAGGCCAGGTTGCACGCGGAGTTGTCGATGAACATATACTCGCTGCAGGGGTTGGAGGCATTGATCGGCCCGGAGTTGGGGCAGGTGTGCCATTTGTTGATCGTCGAGTGGTACTGCACACCCGGATCGCCGCACAGCCGCGTACCCTCGGCAATCAGCTCCATCAGCTCGCGGGCGTTGTAGGTCTCAAGCGGCTGGCCGCTGGTCACCGCGTGCGTCGTCCAGGGCCGATCCTTCTCGGCCGCGTCCATAAACTCATCCGTGACCCGCACCGACAGGTTGCTGTTCTGGAACATCACACTGTTGTAGGCGTCATCCGGCAGGTAGCCCTCTTCGATCAGCGCCCAGGCCTTTTTCTCCTCGTCACTCTTGCAGGTAATAAAGTCCTTGATGTCCGGATGATCGACCTTGAGCGACTGCATCTTGGCGGCGCGGCGGGTCTTGCCGCCGGATTTGATGACCGCGGCCACCTGGTCATAGACGCGCATAAAGCTCAGCGGGCCCGACGGCTTGCCGCCGCCGGAGAGCTTCTCGCGGCTGCTGCGCAGGGTGGACATATCCGTGCCGGTGCCCGAGCCGTGCTTGAAAAGCATCGCCTCGCTGCGGGCCAGGCGCATAATGTCCTCCATCGTGTCATCGACCGACTGGATAAAGCAGGCCGAGGCTTGGGGAAATTCGTAGCTGCTACCGGCCGGTACGGCCTTTTGCTGTTTCTCATCCCAGCGGAAATTGTGCTCGCTGCCCTTGATGCCGTGCACGTCGAACAGGCCGACGTTGAACCAGACCGGCGAATTGAACGCCCCGCACTGGTTGACGCACAGCCAGGTCAGTTCCTGATAATAGGTCTCGGCGTCGCTGTCCGAGGCGAAATAGCCGTCGCGCCTGCCCCGGTCGGCGATGGCCCGACAGACGCGATGGACCAACTGCTTGACCGAATTTTCACGCTGACCGGAGTTGACATCGCCGTAAAAGTACTTGCTGACGACCACCTTTGTCGCCAATTGGCTCCAAAAGGCCGGCACTTCGCAATCGTTCTGCTCAAAAATGACCTTGCCGGTCTCATCGGTAATCTTGGCCGGGCGGGTCTCCCAGTCGAGCTGGTCAAAGGGGTGCACGCCGGGGGTGGAAAAATGCGGCTCGATTTTCAGCCCCGTCCTGGCCGCTGAGCGGCTATTTTCCCACGGCTGAAGGCCCGCATTGTCGCCTTTATCCCCATTGTCTCCGTTGTCGCTGTGTGTGAAAGTCCGTTCGTCTGACATAAATAATCCTCCGTGGGAAAACCACTATATATAGATTAACCTTCTGTTGAAATAACAATATATTGAACCAATGACTACTACGTCATCATACCGCCCGGGGTGTGTGCGACAAGCAAAATTTTTTAAAAAAATATGAGATTTTCGTTAGTTGTTGTGATTATTGAACCTATGAGGAAAAATATTTTAAAACCGCCCACCGAACGTGTCACATCTGCCTGTAAATGTTGTCCCACACAACAAATTTCAGCCAACTTCTAATAATTCGTAGCACGGGCATCTTGCCCGTGACATTCGTGTCGTACGGCCATCTTGGCCGTGCAATGTCCAATTTTTAGATTGCCATCAGTTTGAAAACGGAACGAGACAATCTTGGATGCAAAAGACAAAGATTGTTTGGTAATTTTGGGCCTTGATTCGTTTTTATTCCGGCCAGATCTCAATAATCTCATGCTGCTTGATCATCTGACCGGTCTTCGTATCGAATTTGGACATTTCCATCCCCGCGCTGTACACGATGAATCCCTCGTCGTCGCGTTCATAGACAAACCACTCGCCACTGACCGGATCAATCAGTTTCGCTTCGGGCGTATCGGGAAGCAAGTCCTCCAGTGAATCGGGCCAGCGGCCAGAACGGTTCTTGTATCGCCGCAGTTCGCACAACAGCAAGGTTCCCTGCCGCTGACACTTATGTCTTGGCAAGATGTCATAATATAATCTGCTCAGCATAGATCGGGTGTGCATGGGAGAGAATTCAACAAGACCCGCTACATTCCACCGCCAGTCATATTGCAGACCACTAAAATCGACCAGAGGCTCTTTTGAAGGGGGGTAAATATAAAGCGGTTCAAATGCGGTATCGATTTTTTCAAAAATCGGCTCAGGGCTTCTCGGCAATACAAACCACATTATTACCGCAGCAATCTTTTCCCATACTTCTGACCAGTAGGCCTGCCTGTCTAAGTATTGATTTATTTCGATATCATCAAAAAGATCGTGAGATGAACTGAAAAACCTCAAAAACCGCACATTGCCGGAAGGGTGTTTTTGGTAAAACGTAGAAAAAAGGTCTTTACAGGTTAATGTTTCATAATCGACAAGGCCCTCGAGTTTTTTTTCGAGATCAAAGGAGCTTTTTCCAATCGCCTGTTCAATGCGGTTCAATTGCTCCTCTGACC
>SKKI01000126.1 GCA_007121565.1 Phycisphaerae bacterium | reverse complement strand
TTGGGGGGCGATGATTGACGCGGCCCGGGCCGAGCTGGCACGGGGCGTCTGGTGGGAAATGACAGCCGCGACCGTTGCGATACTGATCCTGTCGCTGGCGCTGAATATATTCGGCGACGCCCTGCGCGATTGCCTGGACCCCAAGCTCAGGGTGGATTAAGACCATGAGCAGCACGGCCATCTTGGCCGTGTTTATGGGCGGCTAAGCCTGTGCTGTTTTTAACCTGAAATGAAACACCCAACATGACGCTTATGACGCAAACGAACTCAGCACTGTTGTCGATTCAGAACCTGTCGACGCATTTTTATACCGAGGCCGGGCTTGTCAAGGCGGTACAGGATGTCAGCTTTGACCTGCATGCCGGCAAGACGCTGGCGGTGGTCGGCGAGAGCGGCTGCGGCAAGAGCGTAACCGCCTTGTCGGCCATGCGGCTGATTCCCTGGCCGCCCGGCAAAATTGTCGCCGGCGATATCCTGTTCGGCGGCCGGTCGCTGCTGAAACTGTCCGAAAGCCGGATGCGGCAGATTCGCGGCAATGATATCGCGATGATCTTTCAGGAGCCGATGACCAGCCTGAATCCGGTCTTCACGGTCGGCAATCAGATCGTCGAGGCTATCCGGCTGCATCGCGGTCTCAATACCCGCCAGGCCAGAGATGAGGCCATCGAGATCATGCGCCAGGTCGGGATTGCCGACCCGCAGCGGCGGGTTGACGAGTACCCCCACCAGATGAGCGGCGGGATGCGCCAGCGCGTGATGATCGCGATGGCGCTGAGCTGCTCGCCCAAGATTCTGATCGCCGATGAGCCGACGACGGCGCTGGATGTGACGATTCAGGCCCAGATTCTCGATCTGCTGCGGCAATTGCAACACGATCACCAGATGAGCATCATGCTCATTACCCATGACCTGGGTGTGGTGGCCGAGAATGCCGACGAGGTGGTGGTGATGTACGCCTCGAAGGTCATCGAGTCCGCTCAGGTCAAAGCATTGTTCCAGGAACCGCTGCATCCGTATACCCAGGGACTGCTGCGATCGCTGCCGCGGCTGGGCGAGCGCAAGGAACGGCTCGAGGTCATCGGCGGAACCGTCCCCAGCCCGCTGGATTTCCCGGCCGGCTGCAAGTTCCATCCGCGCTGTCCGATCGGCAAAGACGACCGGCGCTGCCAAACCGAAGAGCCGCCGCTCAAGGACGTCGCCCCGGGCCGGTGCGCGGCCTGTTGGTACGCCAAAGGGTATGAGTGATGTGAAATGTGAAATGTTAGATGTTAAATGTCAAATGTAAAACGACGACCCATATCATTTAACATTTTACTTTTCACATTTAACATTAATAAGAAACATCTGCTTTTGTTTTAAATGAGATGCAATGACGCAAAACAATCACTATCTTGTAAAAGTTGACGACCTCAAAACGTGGTTTCCCATTCGGGCCGGGGTGCTCAAACGCACCGTCGGCCATGTCAAGGCCGTTGACGGCGTGAGCTTTAGCATTCGGTCCGGCAAGACGCTTGGCCTGGTCGGCGAAAGCGGCTGCGGCAAGACCACGGTCGGCCGGACGCTGATGCGGCTGATCGAGTCGACGGGAGGGCGGTTCATCTTTGACGGCAAGGATGTCTTTGCCGCCGACGCCCCGCGTATCAAGCTGCTGCGCCGCGATATGCAGATGATGTTTCAGGATCCGTACGGCTCGCTCAATCCGCGGATGAACATCGAGCAGATTGTCAGCGAGCCGCTGCTGGTCCATCGCCTGGCCGATCGCGCCGGACGCCGCGAAAAGGCCGCCGAGCTGCTGGAGAAAGTCGGGCTCTCGGCCGAGCATCTGAACCGCTATCCGCATGAGTTTTCAGGCGGCCAGCGGCAGCGCGTCGGCATTGCCCGCGCCCTGGCCCTGGAGCCGAAGCTGCTGATTTGCGACGAGCCGGTCAGCGCGCTGGATGTCTCGATTCAGTCGCAGATCGTCAACCTTCTTCAGGACCTGCAGCGTCAGATGGGGCTGACGTACCTGTTTATCGCCCACGACCTGGCGATGGTCGAGCATATCAGCGAGGATGTGGCGGTGATGTACCTGGGACGTATTGTCGAGTTTGCCCGGCGCGACGCCCTGTATGCCGACCCGCGTCATCCCTATACGCAGGCCCTGCTCAGCGCGATCCCGGAGCCGACGCCGGTCAAGACCAAACAGCGCGTGGTGCTGGGCGGCGAGGTTCCCAGCCCTTCCAATCCGCCGCCGGGCTGCCCGTTCCATCCGCGCTGCCCGCAGGCCGAGGAACGCTGCAGCCGGCAGGACCAGACACTCGAAGCCAAAGACCCCGACGGCCGGCACCTGGCGGCCTGCTGGAAAGCCAAAACCGGGTAACGGCAGGTAAACGCAAAACCGATCGGAGCGCTTGGTGAGCGACGACTTTGAACTTGATCGCATAGGAATTTGTATTTGTAGCACGGCCATCTTGGCCGTGTTCACGGGCTGCCAAGCCCGTGCTACTTGACTTTTGTGGCATAATAGGCTACACTATCTTTTATTTCAGGAAAGGGGTTAACGATGCATTTGGATACGCAGTTTTCGATTTTTATGGTCAACAAACCCGGTGTGCTGTCGCAGATTCTCTCGGCCATGGCCGAGGCCAAAGTCAACATCGTCGCGATGACGATGATGGACTCGATGGAACACGGCGTGATGCGTCTGGTCGGCAGCGCAACGTCGCGCATCCGGGACGTGCTTAACCAGTTAAATCTCCAGTTCAGCGAGACCGAGGTGCTGTGCGTCAACCTGCCCAACAAGGCCGGGGCCTTTGCCGATGTCACCGAGAAACTCGCCAAGGCGCATATCAACATCGCCTATGCCTATTGCACCGCCGGAGCCCGCGGCGGACGCACCACCGGCATCCTCAAAGTCGCCGATGTCAAAAAAGCGATGAAAACCCTTCAGGGACACGCCCCCATCGCCAAAGCCAAAACCGACAACAATCTGCGCCGCTCGCCGTCCGGACGTAAATAAACGAATCGGCGGGGCACTGGAAGCAAAAGCTCGTGTCAAGGCGGATTTCACGGTGCACGGAGGCGGCATCGGCTGGTCGTAAAAAAAGCCGGACGGTTAGGTCCGGCTTTTTGTGTCAATCCGTTAACAGGTGTCTTATCTGAAGTACAACAGGTCTTAGCACAACGCCATAAAACTGGCGATCGCGAGAATCAGAATCTTCTTCTTCGTCGCTACAAACGGAACCCAAAAACGGTAATAATAGGTCTTCATTTTCATCTCTCCGAAAAAAACAGCTTTCTCGAACGATTGCAGCCCCCCAGGACCGAAGCCATGCGCTTGACGATGACCTTAGTATAGACTTTTTTTATAGAAAATTCAAGAAAAAAAGGGCGGCGAAAACATAACCCATTGTTTCATATAGGCTTAAGAAGTCTTATGGCGATTTTTTTTTGTCCCTGGCCACATCATTCTTTGACGCGGGTGACGTATTCGCCCGAGCGGGTATCGATACGGAGCATCTCGCCGATTTTGACAAACGGCGGAACCTGGACGACCAGGCCGGTTTCCATGGTCGCCGGCTTGTACTGGTTGGTGGCGGTGGCGCCTTTGATTTCGGGGGTGGTCTCGGTGACCTCCAGATCGACGGTGTTGGGCAGCGAAACGACCACGGGCTTGCCCTCGTACATACTGATCTGAATCTGGGTGTTGGGTTTGAGGTATTTGGGCCCCTCACCGAAGGCGTCATCGTCCAGCATGATCTGGTCGTAGGTCTCGGTGTCCATAAAGTGATGCTCCGAGCCGGAGGAATAGAGGTACTCGAAATTTCGCTTTTCCAGATAGGCATCCTCGATGTTTTCCTCCGCCCGCAGCCGCACGTCACGGATGCCGCCGTCGATCAGGTTCTTCAGCTTGGTCTGATAGACCGCCCCGCCTTTGCCGAGTTTGACGTGCTGGTAATCGACGATGACATACAATCCGCCGTCCATCTTGACGGTCTGGCCTTTTTTCATTTCCGATGCTTTCATTGCATACTCCGCTGCTGATAACAGGATTTTTGCTCAACTGCCCACACAGGCCGCACAGACCCGGCCGACCCGAATACAAGGCCGATACTATCGCAGAACAGACCCGTATTGTCAAGCCGCTGCTGAAAACAGGTTTCGCCCCCGCGATTCGAGGGTGGACGGCGATAAAAAAACTTGTTTCTTGGGCTGATTTCGGGCATAATGACATTATGAAAAAGGGGGAAGCCAAAAAAGCTCTCCCCCTGCGAAGGGGGAGTACCCGCGAAGCGGGGGAGGGGGTATAGAAAAAGTGAAAAGGTAAAAGTGTGGAGCCGGCTGACGCCGGGCTAAAATGATACCACCCCGCGCCGCTTCGCGGCTTGCCCCTCCTTGGCAGGAGGGGAACCCAAAAAGCTCTCCCCCTGCAAAGGGGCAGTACCCGAGCAGCGGGGCAGGGGGTATAACACGCATTGTGAAAAAATATCGTCCGCAGATAATACACGTCTGTCTGCAAGCTCTTGGCGGTCTTGAACGTCTCTAAAAACTTGACATGCTTTTCCAGAACCTCCGACCTCCGGGTTATGAGGGTGAGCGTCGCATTTGTAAAGCATTGTGAACAAAGAAGATATAACGACAAAACAAGGACTTATAACGCCAACCGTAGATCAGCCGAAGCACAACAGAAGCCCAGACTTACATCGCTGTTGCAAATGTTGGGGACATTCGGGCTGCACTATCTAAGAGACAGAAACCAACGAGAAGTTGACTTTGTGGTAATCAGAGACACAAAGCCCTGGTTTCTGGTTGAGGCCAAGTTTTCTGATAACGCGGCGAT
>SKKI01000265.1 GCA_007121565.1 Phycisphaerae bacterium | reverse complement strand
AATCAATCACAATTTCTGCCTTTAAAGACCCGAAGGGTCTAAAGTAAATTAGCCGGAGGCGTAAGCCTCCGGTAGCTGTCTCGTTTGCATTTCTTTCAAGCCCCGTAGGGGCGAAAGTATACAATTCCCTGTCGCCCCTACGGGGCTTTTTCAAGGAGATGTATGCCTCTCAACCGTAGGCTCACGCCTACGGCTATATTACTGAACACCCCTTCGGGGTGAAAAAACTACCGTCTCTTCAAACTCTTGCCGCAGCCGTCCGGCCCGTCCAGCACAATAAATTTTCCCGTCTTTATTTCCATTCGCGATTGTTTCTCATTATCGTTTTATCGTTTTTCCGTCTCAATCGCCACGAACAGCACCGTCAGCAGCATCAGCAGAAAAAATATCATACTCTGGGCCAGATGGCCGGTTGTTATCGCAATATAGTAGATCACACCCTCTTGCGGCGCGAATGAAGCTGCCGCGCCCATCGCCGCAAGGGCTGCCAGTCCCGCGCCGTAGCACGGCGGCAGGATGCCCATATCGCTGAGCCGGATTTGCCAGATCAGTTTGGCCGCCTCAATGGCCTTGATATCCAGCGCCAGCATAAACGAAGGAACCCCAAAAATGGGTTTGACCATCAGGGCAATCGAGGCCACAAGCGTCAGCTCCACAAGCCAAGGCGGCAGCATCTCGGGCCGCTGATAACCCAGCAGGCCGCCCATCAGCGACAGCAGAAAGACGGCGATCACCCACAAGACCAGTCCCACCACGATCTGTACACCCAGAATCCGCCAGAAAAACGGCCGCCCGGTCCTGACCAGCACAGCCGGGTCTTGCGGCTCGGCGCCGCTCAAGGCCGTGGTCCGCAAGAAACCCAGATACAGCATCTGCCAGACAATCGCCATCATCATACTCCCGACACCCAGCACAAACAACGCCCAACCCGGCACTGCCGGCGGCTGCGGCTGGTCCGGGCCGCCCAGGAGAGTCATCCGCTGCAGCAACAGTATCAGGGCTGTCTGAAATACGACGATCAGTACAATTTCCGGCCGTCGTGATTTTAAGACGTCTTTCAATCGCCTGATGAGGATGTCGCCTTTTCCGGCATTTCCTGTCATTACATACCTTAAATTTTCAAACCGCGTTCAAATCTCAAATCATACCTCAAGGGCATCAAAAACGAAAGCATTTTGCGTAAATAGCCATCCCTCCCGGTGGGGATATTCCTACGGTGGTCCAAAGTGCGGATTTTTGCGATATTGCATAGGCGTTATGCCGAAAGTTTGCTTGAACAGCCGATGAAAAAAGTGGATGTTCTCGTATCCGCAGCGGACGGCGATTTCGGTGCAGCGCAGCGCCGAGGATCGCAGCAGGGTGCGGGCGGCTTCCAGGCGGAGCTGTTTTTGGTAGTTCAGCGGAGTGGTGCCAAAGGCTTTGCGGAACGCGCGGAACAGGTACCCCCGCGAAAGTCCGGCCAACTGTGAGAGCTCCTCAATGGACATCGAGGTATTGTAATGTTGTTCAATATGCCGGCGGACACGAATCAGCCGCTCATCAGCGATCGCGCCCGGGGCCGCCGGTCGGGTACCGGCCTGCACGATAAAATGCAGCAGTTTGACAAGCGCGTACTGAAGATAATATTCGGAAAGCGGGTGGTCAACGGCTGCTAAATCGGTTACTTCGATGATGTGTGTGTTCAGCAGGTGCGTTTGTGATTCGGAAAGCTGCATTGGATTGTCCAGATGAATCGGCGCCCCGGCCCAGTGTTCCAGCAGCCGCTCAATCGGCAGCGTCAGCGGCTCGGTGCGTTGGTTTTCAAACGCAAATGTCAACTCCGAATAGACCGCTGAGCCGAAACGTGTGATAAAATCGTGGGCCTGACCCGGCGAGACGAGAATCACGGTCCCCCCGCGAGCGGCATATTCCCGGCGATCCAACAGGCACACGCCCTGCCCGTCGGTATAGAGCACAATATGATACAAATTGTGCTGATGCTCCTGAAACGTCCGGATATCGCCGACAGGGCGATTTTGGGCGACGGTGGAATGCAGAACAACCGGCCTGAAAAGGTCGTCATTGTAGAAAATGTTCAGGATTCCGCATGGCGGGATATCGGTTTTGTTTCGAATATAGCGATACATAGATTACTATAATGCAATAAAAGGTGATAAAAAATCAAATATTTTTTTGAATAGATACATTATAGTGTAATCATCGGCAGAATTCAAAAAAGATATTTTCCACGACATGCAGACGAAAGAGACTTGGCCTATGACCCACGAACAGTGGCAAGCCCTGCTGGATCTTATTGACGGCAAAGCGTTTTCCCCGCTGCCGGTCGGATTTATCATTGACAGTCCCTGGCTGCCGGGGTGGGCGGGTATTTCGATACTGGACTATTTTACCAGCGATGAATGTTGGTTTGAGGCCAACAAAAAGGCGGTGCAAACCTTTCCTGATGCGATATTTTTGCCGGGTTTTTGGAGTGAGTTCGGGATGTGTACGGAGCCGAGCGCTTTTGGGGCTAAATGCACATTCCATCGCAATGACCTGCCCTACGCCGACAAAATCATTCATCACCCCGATGATATCAATCGGCTCACGGCTGCCAACCCCCAGAGCGACGGCCTGGCACCGTTTGTGCTGAATCGTTTGGTGTTAAACCGCAAAAAGATTGAATCATTGGGCTATGGTATCCGCTTTGCCATTGCCAGAGGGCCGCTCAATATCGCCTCGTTTCTGATGGGAACAACCGAGTTCCTGATGGCCCTGCGAACTGACACCGAACACATCCATAAACTGCTCGAGATTATAACCGACTATACGGTCCGATGGCTTGAACTTCAAAAACAAACGATTGATTCGATTGACGGAATCTTTATACTGGATGATATTGTGGGATTCTGCGGGGAGCGGGATTTTCAAGAGTTTGCAGCTCCTTATTTAAAACGGATTTTTGGCTGTCTTGATGTGTCGGTAAAGTTCTTTCATAATGATGCCGACGGACGCGGATGTGCCGGGCATTTGTCATCCGTGGGCGTGAATGTGTTCAATTTCAGCTTTTTGCATTCGCTCGAAGAGATGAAAACGTGGACGCGCAATGAGGTGGTCTTGCTGGGCAATATCCCGCCGCGAGATGTGCTGGCGCTGGGTACGCCTGAGGGTGTGCGTCAAAGCGTTCGTCAGGCGCTCGACCCGCTGAAGGACAAACGCCGGATTTTGCTGTCCTGCGGCGGAGGGATGCCTGACGGTGTGTCGACGGAAAACATAAAAACCTTTATTCAATCAGTACAGGAGTAAGAAATGCCGCGCAAAACATTTAGCATATGGGTCGTATTCACTGTTTGTGTTGCTTTGGGGTCTGTCGCCGGTGCCGCAGACGAAGCGGTTCATCAGTTTACGTTGACGGCCGAAGAGGCGGCCATTTTGCCGGTTCCGCTGTCGCTCGATCTGGAAGGGATAACGATCCCCGAAACCCATACCGCCCGGCTTTATCGGCTGGAGGGGGATCGAAACATACCCCTGGCCGCCCAGCTCGAATTTGGCCGTACGACACGCCTGTGGTATACCCTCGACCAGCGCATCGAACAGGGACAAACCATCCGGCTGGCATTGCATATTGAAGCCGCCGTGCCGCAGTCTGGACAGTTGGCTGCGACCGTCGATGACCGCACCGTCACGCTGAGCCACCAGCAGAGACCGATCTTGAAATACCATCACGCCGTCCATCCGGTGCCTGATGATGTCAATCCTGTTTTCAAACGCAGCGGTTTTATTCATCCGCTCTTCACGCCCGAGGGGATGGTGGTGACCCGTATTCAGCCGCCGGATCATTACCACCACTACGGCATCTGGAGTCCCTGGACACGAACACAAATCCAAGGGCGCCAGGTGGATTTCTGGAACCTGGCCAAGGGCGAAGGGCGCGTGCGGTTTGCCGGATTGCTGTCCACCGTCGCCGGGCCGGTATATACCGGCTTTAAGGCCCACCAGGAGCATGTGATGTACATCGGCGACGACAAAACTGAGAAGGTCGCAATCAATGAGGTCTGGGATATTCGCGCCTCGGCAATGGAACTGAACGGACGCACCGTCTGGATCGTGGATTACACCTCGACGCTCAGCAATGCCCTGCAAAGCGACATTGAACTGTCGGCCTATCGTTACGGCGGCGGACTGGGGTTTCGCGCGACCGATGACTGGAACCGGGATACGCTGGAGCTGCTGACCAGTGAAGGCAAGACGCGCAACGCCGCCGACGGCACACGGGCCCGCTGGGCCGATCTGCGCGGGTCAGGCCGCAATAATTCGGGCACGGCGGGCGTCCTTTTCTTGAGCCACAGCGCCAATCGTGAGCATCCCGAGCCCATGCGGGTCTGGCCCGATAACGCCGCCGGCGGGCGGGGGTTGATGTTTTTTGAATTCTGCCCCATCCGACACAACAAGTGGGTGTTGCAGCCGAACCGCACGTATGTGCTGCGCTACCGGATGCTGGTGTATGACGGTCGGATAGGCCCTGACGTCGCAGAGATATTATGGAAAAACTTTACGCAACCGCCAACTCTGATAATGAAATGAAAGTGAGGTGATCAATGACAACACGAGTACAAAAGACAGCGGCCGCCATTTTAATGGTCCTCTTTTTGCTGCCGTTGGCGAAAGCCGAAAGCAACGATGAGCACCGTGTTCGGCTGCAGTACGACAAAGAGGCGCACACCGTCAGCGTTCAGATTGACGGCCAGGAGGCGCTCGTCTATCAATACGGCCCGACGGACGGCCTGGCCCATTATTATCCGGTGCGCAGTCCTTACGGCCAGTCGATGACGGTCCAGTATCCGCAGGTCTTTCCGCACCATCGGTCGTTCTGGTT
>SKKI01000186.1 GCA_007121565.1 Phycisphaerae bacterium | reverse complement strand
GCGGCCTGGTTGACCAGGAACAGGACCGCCATGCGGATGGCCAGGCCGTTGGCCACTTGTTTGAGGATGACGCTGTTGGGCCCGTCAGCCACTTCGGATTCGATTTCAACGCCGCGGTTCATCGGTCCGGGGTGCATCACCGTCAGGTCCGGCTTGGCGCGTTTCATTCGCTCGACGGTCAGCGCGAAAAAGTGGGCATACTCGCGCACCGACGGGAACGGATTGCCGCCCATCCGCTCAAACTGAATCCGCAGCATATTGATCACATCCAGCTCGTCCAGCACATCGTCCAGGCTGTAGGACACCCTGACCGGCAGATCGCGCACTTGAGGCGGCATCAGCGTCGGCGGTCCGATCAGTGTCACCTCGGCGCCCAGCTTGGTCATCGCGTAAATATTGCTGCGGGCTACCCGCGAATGGGCAATATCGCCGACGATGCCGATCTTGAGCCCGTCCAGCGTGCCGCGCGCCTGGCGAATGGTATAGACATCCAGCAGCGCCTGGGTCGGATGCTCGTGAAAGCCGTCGCCGGCGTTGACCACGCAGCCGTTGATGCTGCGGCTGACCAGCGCCGGCGCCCCGCCGGCGCTGTGGCGCATCACCACGATATCCACCCCCATCGCCTCGAGGTTGCGAGCGGTATCCACCAGCGTCTCGCCCTTGCTGACCGCGCTGGATTTTTTCGTGAATTCAATGATGTCGGCGCTGAGCCGCCCGGCGGCCAGGGTAAAGCTGTTGCGCGTGCGGGTGCTGTCTTCAAAAAACATATTCACCACCACCTTGCCGCGCAGCGCGGGCGCCTTTTTGATCGACCGCGTGCTGATCTCCTCAAATCCCTGTGCCGTGTCCAGGATAAACTCCAGCTCCTGCCGGCTCAAATCCCGCAGCCCGATCAGGTGCTTGCGCGTCCATTGAAAAGATTTTTTCTTCATCATGCGTCCGCTTGCTCAACAATAACCTCATCGACATCATCCTGCTCGACCAGATGCACCGTAACGATTTCCTGCGGCCCGGCTTCGGCCCGGATACCCACATAATCGGCCCGTATCGGCAGTTCCCGGTCGCCGCGATCGACCAGCACCGCCAGCCGCACCGTCCGCGGCCGGCCCAGATCCGTCAGCGCATCCATTGCCGCGCGGACACTGCGCCCGGTGTGCAGCACGTCATCAACCAGCAGGATCACCTTGTCATTCACGTCAAAATCGATCTCCGTGGCCCTGACCGTCGGCTGTGAGCCGCTGCGCGGGGCGTTTAAATCGTCCCGATAGAGCGTGATATCCAGCGTGCCGCACAGAAGATTTTGTCCCAGCCGCTCGGTGAGCCTGCGGGTTAGGCGATTGGCCAGAATTTCCCCGCGGCTGCGAATGCCAACCACCGCAACTTCCGTTTTCGGATCCATATCGGCGACAATCGCCTCGTATAATGTTTCGAGAGTTTCGTCGATTTGTGCTGCTGTCAGTAGGGTTTTCATAGAATTAAAGGTCAATTAAAGCATTTTATAGTAAGATTTCACCGGCTCGTCTCTTTAGCCAACGGCAAAGTATACCTTTGGCCCGCTGTGAAAGCAAGCAGAAGGTTTTTTCAAACAAATCCACCCGAAAACGCAAATTCATTGACAAGGCTGGTTGAACTTGAACCGAATAATCAATATAATGTAAATATAAAAGAGTACGTGAATTATTCGGAGATATCTGACTTGCTGTCAGGGATATCTAAAAATGTGGGTTTGTTGTCGGTTTTTATCGTCGGCTTGACGGGCGGTCTGTTTGCCGACATTGACACCCCTCAGCGTCCGGTTGAGCCGCAGGCCCTGGACGTGGCCGGCATTCGCCAGCTTCAGCAGGCCGATCCCAACCTGACCGGCTCAGGCGTGGTGATCGCCGCTGTCTGTCGCAGCAACAGCTACTTCAACGGGCGTCCGCAAAACGATTACCGCTTTGATATGAACCACCGGTCTCTGGCGGGCGCCGATATCTGGTTTGAAGATCACTCGGACGGACTGTACGGCGTCTCGCCGCATTCTACGGCCATTGCGGGCATTCTTATCGGACTTGACCCCGATGCCGCTCTGCCGGACGGTGCGCCGTTTGCGTATCGCGGCGTCAGCCCCCTGGCGTCGGTGGATGTCTATGAGTTTTGGCGGTTTGCGGGCCTGCGGATATTTACAGACGAGCCGGTCAGCGCCGATATCATTACGTTGAGCCTGGGCGATGTCTTTGAGGACTGGTGGACCCGCGGCATTGAGCGTCTGGCCGCCGAGCAGGGCACTGTGGTCGTTGCCGCCATCGGCAACGGACAGGCCGCACGCGATCCGATTCTTTACCCGGCCGCAGGGGCCAATGTCATCGGCGTCGGCGTGCTCGAATCGGCCCTGACCAGCCAGGGGCGCCCCAGCAGAAGCGACTTTACCGTCCCGACCGCCCGGCATTCCAGCCAGGGGCCGACCGACGATTTGCGCTCCAAGCCCGATCTTGTCGCGCCGGGCACCGCGATTGTCCCGGACGCCGGCTCTGCGGACGGCTATACCGTCGTCGCAAACGCCAGCAGCCTGGCCGCCCCAATGGTCGCCGGCACCGCGGCGCTGCTGCTGCAGCACGCTTATGACAACGAGCTGTTTGGCGATATCCTGCCCGAGGCGCCGGTCAACTGCATTATCAAGGCGGTGCTGATGAACGCGGCCCAAAAACTGCCCTATTGGCATAAGGGCGGCATTGACCCAGACGATGATACCGAGATGCCGCTGGATCGGCTTCAGGGCGCCGGCGCGCTGGATGCCCGGGGGGCCATGACGCAACTGGACGCCGGCCGGCAGCGGCCCGGCAGCGTCGAGCCGCTGGGATGGGACAGCGGAATAATAACCGAGGATGATACATACTATTACGTGTTCGAATCGAGCGACCCGAACGCGATGCTCACAGCGACCCTGACGTGGAATCGCCACTACCAGGACAGCTATCCCTTCCATCGCCAGCCGCAGCAGAGCGATCTTCGGCTGGAATTGTGGGCCATTGACCCCGATGCGCCGGATGGAATGGTTCTGCTGGATGTCAGCGACAGTCCTGTCGATACCGTCGAGCATCTCTGGACGCCGCTTCTGGAGGCCTACACCCACTACGCCGTGGCCGTGCGGTTCAGCCCGGCCTCCGCCTTTGCCTCGCCGCCCGAGCAGCACTTCGCCCTGGCTTGGTCGGTCGGGCCGGACAGCTCGCTGGGCCATCCGCTCTGGCAGGACTTAAACGGCGACGGAAAAATTGACCACTTGGATCGATTCATCCACCTGCTGCTTGAAAGCGGCCATCTGCAGACGATGGAACCGGCGTTTTACACCGATATTCTCAACCTCTCCCAGGAGCGATTTGAACTGCTGACCGGCCTGTGGCATCGCTGGCAGCCGTATCTGAATGCAGAATCTCAGCCGACCATAGACTAAGAAATGAAGGGAGTCGTTTATGCAGCGCCGAGACGGCAATTTTGTGTTTCAATTCCGTGCCTTTATTTCCCTGTTGACGGGGGTTTCGTTTGTCGTGATGTCTGTTAGCGGCATACTCCTGTACATTGCCCCTAGCGGCCGGCGGGCCGCGGAGATGGACTGGAGCGTCTGGGCTCTGTCCCGCGCCCAGTGGACCGCCCTGCACCTGAGCTTCAGCACGCTGTTTGTCATCGCGTCATTGGCACATGTGTGGCTGAATCGCAAACCGCTGCTGGAATACCTGACACTCAAAATCCGGGCCGCACGCCGGCTGCGCTGGGAATGGCTGGCAGTTGTGCTGCTGGCCGCCCTGACGGCCTGGGGCACACTCAGACCGTTTGAGCCGTTTACGACGCTGCTGGACCAGCGCGACCGGTTTCGCCGGCCCGAATCGGCGAAGGACAATTCGCCAGCCGAGACGGTCGGGATGCGGCAGGTGACCCTTGAGGCCTACTGCCGTCAGATGAACCTGGCTCCCGAGGCTGTGCTGGAAAACCTAAGAGATTACGGCATTTCCGCTGAAAAAAGCGACACCCTCTCTGCCATTGCCCAGCGCAACAACATCCGTCCCGGGCCGCTGCGCCGCCTGATCACATCGGAGAGCCCCTAAGGCAATTTCACAATCCTGCCCCTTAACATCTTGTCCGGCACGCCGAAAAATGGTATAGTCTGCGTTTTGACAGCCCAGAGGTGAACCATTTATCGGGGAAGGCCCATGAGTAATCAGATAGACAGACGGATGGTCGAGCGGGTCGCGGTCCTGTCGCGGCTGGAGCTGAGCGAGACAGAAATCGCTCAGTTCAGCACCCAGCTTAGCGATATCGTGGCCTATATTGAGAAGATCAACACGCTGGACACCGCCGACGTGCAGCCGCTGACGCACTGCCTGGCGGTGCAGAATGTCCTGCGCGACGATGTGCCGCAGCCGCCGCTGGACAACGAGACCGCACTGGCCAACGCGCCCGACCAGACCGACGGTTATTTCAAAGTGCCCAAGATACTCGATGACAATTCCGGAGCCTAAGTGACGCTATGAATGATTCGATGACCGCTCTTGAACTGCGCGACGCGATTGCCGCCGGTCGGCTCTCCAGCGCCGAGGCTGTAAGCGATACACTGCAACGGATCGACAAACACGATCCGGCGCTGGGCGCCTATATCTCCACCTTCGCCGATCATGCCCTGCAGGCCGGACAGGCGGTGGATCGGAAAATCGCCGCCGGACAGGCCGTCGGTCCGTTGGCCGGGGTGCCAATCGCGATCAAAGACAATATGTGCACCACCTTCGGCGCGACGACCTGCGGATCAAAGGTCTTGGAGCACTTCCGGGCGCCCTATAACGCCCACGTCATCGAGCAACTGCTGGCCGCCGACGCGATCATCCTCGGCAAAACCAATCTCGACGAGTTTGCGATGGGCTCGAG
>SKKI01000132.1 GCA_007121565.1 Phycisphaerae bacterium | reverse complement strand
TGAAAATGGTGAAAACTGTTGGCCTCGGTATCGATGGCAACGGTTTGTGCGGTATCGAGGCCATCGAGCAGCGCCGGCAGGGTCTGGGGGGTATCTATAGTGTCAAAGGGTATCTGCAAAGGGTCTGTGCCCATAAATCATTATATTGAATTTCAGCTTTTATTTGTCGCGAACTATACTATTGCTTCATCTTACCAAATTTGCCGGGCACAATGCAAGTTTTGATTTATTTTGCTCCACAGCGGCCCTTTTCTGCGTAAAACAACACAAGGGTTGTTTCGCCGGCTCATGTGGGCTATAATGGGCAGAGAATGTATGATAAATAGTTGTGATAGAATAGGGATTAATTGGAGTCTGTGCAAATGAATGTGCGTCAGGCAGTGGTGGCCGATGTCAAGGCGATGCACGATCTGATCAGTTTTTACGCCGAGTACGACCGAATGCTGTCCTGCCCGATCTCCGAGCTGTATGAGCAGATTCACAGCTTCAAAGTCGCTCAGGACGATGGGCAGATCGTGGGCTGCTGTGCGCTGAAGGTACTCTGGGAGGATCTGGCCGAGGTCAAATCATTGGCCGTCGATCAGCGGTATTTCGGCAAGAAGGTCGGAACCGAGCTGGTCAGGGCCTGCATCGACAAGGCCCGGCAGCTTGGCATCAAGCGCGTCTTTACGCTGACGCTGGAGCCGGGGTTTTTCGAGAAGATGGGCTTCAAACGCCTGGATCGCCAGACACTGCCGATGAAGGTCTGGAGCGATTGTGCCCGCTGCCCCAAACAGGACCATTGCGATGAAATCGCCCTTGATTACGCCCTTTAGCCGATTTGGCGTTTTTGGAAAAGGGCAATGGACAGGGCCAGAATGCCGGCGGTGTACAGGACGGTGTAGCCCAGGGCGATGAGCAGGTAGCCGGCCGGGACGACGCCGGTTTCATAGATGGCATCGCTGACCCAATAGATTTGCAAATTCGGGACAATGACGGTCCCGATTCGTGCCAAAACAATGCCGACTTTGTCGAATAATTCATAAGCCGGGTCGGACAGACTGCGCACAGCGAATCGCCCGAACACCCAGTCGCTGATCAGACCCAGCAGAAAGACGCCCACACAGCAGGTCAGCGTAACGACTACATTGAACCGGGTCGAGAACAGCACCGCCAGCGCCACCAGCGTCACCAGCGCCAGCAACAGCAGGACCGCGGCGTAAATATCGAAGGCATGAAATTCATTGCCGGCCGGATTGATTGTCCATTCGGGGTCTACTATGGTAAGAAACAGTGCCCCGATGCCAAGCGTCAAGGCCCCCAGCGTGACCGCGGTCGCGGAAAAATGGCGATCATAAGTATAGTTTAAAAAAGCAGTTATGGCCAGCGTCAGCAGAATTGCCCCGCCTGCGGCCGCGATGACCGTCCAGTCCACCTCATCGCGGGCGGTTTCGAGCACGCCGTGTCGTATTACCATCAGATAGGCGATTGAGCAGATCAGATGGGCCAGGGCTACCGCCCCGGCCAGGCCGAAGAATTTGCCGACGACAAACACCGGCCGGCTGATGGGTTTGGACAGAACCGTGGTGATGGTCCCGGTCTCGATTTCCTCGGTAATGGCACCGGTAGCGGAGAAAACCGCGATGAACAAGCCGGCCAAAAACAGCGTAGATAAGCCCAGTTCCCGGAGGAGTTTGATATCTTCGTCCAGCGTGAAAGCACTCAGAGCGGGCGCCATGGCCATCAGCAGCAGCGCCGAGAGAATGATGATCGCATAGACCGGCTGGCGGATGGTCTCAATACATGTATTTTTGGCGACAATGAGCAGTCGATTGAGCACGTTTGTTCCTTTGTGAATAAATTCTACAGTCGATACTAAACTAAATTAATGAATCGCACAATTTTAATCAAAATATCAAATTTGTAAAGCCAGACTTGCATTTTGCGTCGTAGAGCGTATAGTTTTCATGTTTACATAGCGAAACAAAGCCGAAAAAGTTCACAGTAATTTGGGAAATCAGGTTATGACAGGATCCTTGAGGAAGGCCGAGACGGTCTCACTTATTGCGCTGCTGGTCAGTTTTGTCTTCTTTGTCAGTACTCTTCTTCTTGGCGTGTTTCAGTCGATGCTGGGGGTTTATCTGCTCAGTTGGCTGATGCTGGCCTCGGCGCTGGTTTGGCTTGTGCTGCTGATTCAGTTCAAGCACCGTACAAAAGCCGAACAGGAAAAGCTGGATATGGCCCAGCTTGCCAAGTCCGACAAGCAAAAGACGATTTTTTCGAGCGGCGGCGACCGGATGGCGATGCTGGCAGTGGCTCAAAAGCGCCTGGCGACGTTTGAAAAATGGGTCCTTCCCATCGCGGGGGTGGCCATTGCGGCCTATCAAATCCTGATCGGCATCTTTCTTTACCGCCGGCAGGTCTTCGGGATGTATGACTGGCAGGCGGACAATCCGCTGCTGGGCGCGGTGCTGATGGTGGTGGTGGCGTTTCTGCTGTTTTTGTTCAGTCGGTTTACGACGGGGATGAGCAGCCAGTCGGACTGGAAGCCGCTGCGGGCGGGGGGCAGCTATCTGCTGGCCGGTGCGGCGGCAGGGTTTTTGCTGGCGATCGGCCTGGCGCTGGCGCAATTCAGGCATACCGTCTTTCTTGATGTGATCGAGGTGATCATTCCCGGGCTGTTGATTGTCCTGGGCTCCGAGACTATTGTCAATACGGTTTTGGATGTGTATCGGCCGCGTGTGTCGGGCCAATACAGCCGCACGGCGTTTGACAGTCGCCTGCTGGGGCTGTTCAGCGAGCCGGGCGGACTGCTGCATACCGTTGCGCATACGATTGACTACCAGTTCGGCTTTCAGGTGTCCCAGACGTGGTTCTACAAGCTGCTGGGGCGTGCGATCGTTCCGCTGATTCTGTTTGCCCTGCTGACGATGTACCTGATGAGCGCGGTTGTGGTCGTCGGGCCCGGGCAGGGGGCGATTGTCGAGCGGTTCGGCTCGCCGCATCCCGAGGATGGCGGCCGGGTGCTGTCGCCGGGAATCGCGCTGAAGTGGCCCTGGCCGATTGATATTGCCTATGTCTATCCGACCGATCATGTTCAGGAGCTTACCGTCGGCTATGTCATCGAAGACACCGAAGCGGCGCGCAGGCAGCCGCTGTTGTGGGGCGAGGAGCATCACGCCGAAGAGTACGACTTGCTGGCCGCGACGACCTCCGAGGCGGTCGACGAGGATGGGGTGGTGCCGGTCAGCATTGTCCGCGCCAACATTCCGATTCAGTATCGCATTCGCAACCTGCGCGACTATTTGTACAATCATCAATATCCGGATAAAACGCTGGAGGCGATTTGTTACCGTGAAGTGGTGCAGTTTACGGCCAGCTCAACGGTCGAAGCCGAGGATCGAACGCGGACGGGCGTTGTGGCCCCGACCGGCAAGAGCCTGATGGGCGAGGGGCGCCTGGCGGCGGCTCATGAGCTGAAACGCCGCATTCAGGCCGCGGCCGATGAGGCGGGCCTTGGCGTTGAGATTATCTTTTTGGGGCTTCAGGGTATTCATCCGCCGCCCCAGGTGGTGCCGGAGTACCAGGATGTGATCGCCGCGGTGCAGCGGCGGCAGGCCGAAGTGCTCAACGCCCAGGCCGACAGCAACAAGACATTGATCGAACTGGCCGGATCGATTGAGATGGTCAAGCAGTTGTACGACCTGGCGCTGGCATTCGGCGAGGCACGCGAGGCAGACCAAATCGACGACATCGAAGCGCTGCGGCAGGACCTGCTGGATGCGTTTGCCAGGGCCCGCGGGCATGTGTTCCGGACACTGCGGCGAGCCGAATCGTCGGCCTTTGCCCGGACAGAGGCGGCCAAAGGCGAGGGCCTGCGATTTGACGGCCAGTTCAGGGCCTTTACGGCCGCGCCGGAGCTGTACCCGCGATTTTTGCGGCTGGGCGTGCTTGAAGAAGCGCTCGAGTCGATTCGCAAGTATGTGGTCATCGCCGATCCGGAGGATTATGAGGTGTATATCGTGGACTTGCAGGAGCGGCTGATGCCCTCACTGTATGATCTGGATCTGGGGCTGGACGATTTTTAATGTCAAATGCGTAACCATTATTCGATTTATGACGAGGTAAGCGAAGCATGAAGAACTTTTGGGTTTTGTTGAGTGTTGTTCTGGTCGTGCTGATTCTGACCGTCTTTATGGTGGTCTTTCAGGTGCGCGAAACGGAGACGGTGATCGTGACCCGCTTCGGCGAGCCGGTGCGTTCGGTGATGAAGCCGGGGCCGTATATGAAGTGGCCGCAGCCGATCGAGCGTGTGCATCGGTTTGATTCGCGCAGCCGGCTGTATGAAGGCGTGCTGGAAGAGACGAACACCGCCGGCAACGAACCGATCATTGTCAACAGCTATGTGGTGTGGCGCATTGCCAATCCGGCGCAGTATCTTGTGTCGATTCAGGACTTGCGCAGCGCCGAAGACAAACTCCGCAGCCTGCTGCGCAACACCCAGAACTCGGTTATCGGGCGACACTATTTCAGTGATTTTGTGAACACCGATCCGGAGCGGATCAAATTTGGCCAGATCGAGAACGAGATGCGCCAAGAGATTGCCGACCATGCGCTGCGCGAGTACGGGATGGATATTCAGCGTGTCGGCATTCGGCGGCTGATGATCAGCGAGCAGGTGACCGAGGATGTGTTCGAGCGGATGCGGGCCGACCGCCGGCGGCGTACCGAGTCGATTCTGGCCGCCGGCAGCTCCGAGGCCGAGGCGATTCGCAGCGATGCCGATGCGATGAAACAGGAATTGCTGGCGGTTGCCGAATCGCAGGCGATGGCCATCCGCGGGGCCGGTGATGCCGAGGCGGCCAGATACTACCAGATGCTGGAGGCCGATCCGGAGCTGGCCATGTTTCTGCGCGATATCGAGGCGCTTCG
>SKKI01000259.1 GCA_007121565.1 Phycisphaerae bacterium | reverse complement strand
GAAACGTAATGAATTCATTGTCATAAACGACATTATCAATGATTACTTCTGCGACTCTCACACCGGGCCGACGGGCAATAAAGGTCTTCAGCTCTTCTTCAATTTGCTTTTTCTGTTCTTCAAACTCCCTTGTCAGCAGGAGAAGAATCAAATCATTATCCCTTATGCCATCAAAAATGACGGATAGTTTTTCAGTTCCACTTTTAAACGCTACCACCTGAAAGTGTAAAATGATACCGCTTTGTGTTATGCTGTTGTACTTGATGTGGTTGCAGACACAACCCGAAGCGGTAAAACCGGGGGATTTACGCGGAATGGAAACCGGAGGTAAAACGGGCAATTTTTCTGAGCTTTGAGCCTTCTTTTGCCGGAACATATCTGCCGACACCGGTAAATTTGGTAAATACAGAGCCTGTGCAAAGTCTTTTAAACGTAAACAGGCTCCGGAATCACAATCCTGAGACCACGGAGAGGCTGTCGCCACAGGGTTTGACGGGCCTATGAAGGTAAACAGGACCGGCTTATTGATGATATTTCTGCTGCAGGAGGCTGCCTTCATGTTGTCGAAAGCTCGGACCGTTGATCTCCACCTTGATCGAACGATGGAACACACGGTCCAAAATGGCCTGCGTGGAGATGGGGTCGCCCAGGTATTCAGCCCAGTCCTGCTCAACGACATTGGTGGTAAACAACAAGGGTTTGTTTTGTTTATAACGCTCATCGATGATCTTGAACAACAGATGAGCCTCGCGGGTGATCTCCAGTTCCAGGCGATCATGTCCCATCTCGTCAATGAGCAGCAACGGCGGATTGACATATTTTCGCATTCGTTTCAATAATGTTTTTTCGTATACGCCGGTATTCAGATCGGCCAGCATCGCCGCACACGTGGTATAATAGACTTTGTAGCCCTTGTGGCAGGCCAACAGGGCCAGGCTGCGGGCAAGATGACTCTTCCCTGTACCACAGTTTCCAATAAACAGTACCGATTCGTTGGTCTGCAAAAAATTCAGGGTGGCCAGATCCATAATAAACTTCTTTTTCAACGTTGGCTGGAAGGAAAAATCAAAGTCTTCAAGCACTTTGTAAGGTTGGGGCAGTTTGCTTGTTTTGATGCGGTAAGCGATGCTTCGCTGTCTTGCCGCCTCGGCCTCATCGCCAATCACGCGGCTGATAAACTCGAAAAAACCGATATTCGACCGGTTGGCCTGCTCGATAATCGTTTTATACTCCAGGGGGAGCCGCATCAGCTTCAAATAGTGGCAGTTTTCAATAAAAGATTCGCTCTGTGCGTCTTTGATCTGTTTCTTTTTTCGGTTCATTGCCTGGCGGTGTTTGGGGGCGGCCAGTGGGTGTCTTCATTTTTCTTTGGGGCATTGACCTGCAAAAAGGTCTGCACAGCCGCCGATTCGTATACTTTGTAGTTCATGGCCCGTTGCACGGCCCGGATCATATCCTGGCTGTGATAAGTTACCTTCAGAGCCAGTACCTTTTTGAGATGGTGGCGCCACGAGCCGGGTTTGTGTTTTTTGACCTGCTCGACGTACTCGGCCATGACCGGGCCAAGAGCCTGGAGGCGTTCGAGGGTCTGGCTCATATCGGGTCCCGGTGCAGGGCGGCCGGCCCCCGGGCGTTGGCCCACGTATTTATCCTCACGGCCCGGTTCGGCCACCGGGTATTGAACAATCGGTGAATGATCAGGTCCGTAGATGGTAAGCTGCCCGTGGCAGTGACGCACCAGACACTGCTGGTTCATGTAGTGGGCCGGAACCCGGTAAAAGTATCCCTGCCACGCTACACACGCCTCATTATTGACCAGGCGGTAATCGGTCTGCGAGGTGTCGTAATGTTGGCGCGGCAAGGGCTGCAGATCGGGGAGTTCCTCGGTGTAAAGATCCAGGGGTTTTTTGCCTGTGGTGCGATGGATGCGTTGATCGTTGACCTCGACCAGCCAGCGCGAGAGCTGCTGCTTCAGATCCCGGGGATTGGCGAAGCGGCGCGCATTGAGAAAATTAGTCTCCAGATAATAAAACGGACGTTCTATCTTCAGGTTTTCCACCGGCCGGCCCGGACGAATCGTCAGCGGGGTAAACCGGTAATGGGTGGCAAAACCCAAATACGTCTTGTTGAAGACCGCCCGGCCATATTCCCATCGATCCACACAGGCTTTCTGGTTGTCGCTTTTTATCTGCCGGGGTACTCCGTCCAGGTAAATAAAGGCGTTGATCAAACAGTCCAGTAAGGTCGACCGGCTCATGTCCCCGACCGGCTCGATGTACTGGCGGCGCGAGTACTGCAAAATGAAACTGAAAAAAATCACCTTCTGCTTTTGTCCGGTATCGGAAAATTCAAGATAATACTCACTCCAGTCATGCGAGGCGCGCTGTCCGGGCGACTCCTGGACACAATAAACCGGCTCTTTGGTCTTTTTCCCTCTTATACCACTCAGGTAATGGCCTAAAATAGTCCGCCCGCCGCGGTAGCCTTTTTCGCCGATAAGCTCAAAAATACGCTCAACCGTGGGCGGGGGATCTGTATAAGTGGCCAGCAACTCGCCGATATATTCCTTGTAGGGATCCAGCTTGGAGGCTCGCTGAACCCGTGCTTTTGGCTCGTCGCCCGATTCACGCCGGCTCTCATGGCGCGCAAGAATGCGCCGCACACGCCCGCGGCTGATCCCAAAATCTGTGGCCAGTTTGCGTATCGACCAGCCACGCAAATGATACAGACTGACAATGTTGTGCTCCAACGATTCATCGTTCATAATTCACCGGGTTGTTGAATAATCGTTAAGGTTTTCCGGGCGCCTTGTTCCAGACGCGCCATGCGGGTGCCGAGCAGATCCTTTTCGCTGCTGTTGAGCTGTCCGGTGAGCCGATGGCCCGCCTGAGTGATAAAAATATTTTGTTGCAGGCCAAGGTGTTCCATGGTCTTTAACAACCGGTTGCCGTGATGACTTAGCCGCGTGTCATGGATATCGTCCGCCGGCCGGCAGGCCCGGGCGATGACCTGCATGGGCTCGGATAAAATATGACGCTGTTCGGCGTCGGTTTTTGACCTCAGGTACTGCTCAACCAGTATGGCCGTATCCCGGCTGCTCATATGATGGGCAATAATCATTTGCATGAACGTTGCCTGGTTGCCACGTGGCAACTTGACCAGACAACGCGCCTGCGAACAGGTGATGCTTCCCAGGCGAAGCGCCTGCCGGACCTGCTCGCACAGTCTTTCGATCAGCGCCAGGCGCCGGCATACCCAACTGCGACTATAGCCGGTCAGCCGGGCAATGGCACTCTGATCCAGCAAATCCTGGCTCTTCAGACTGTGTACAATCAGCGCTTGATCATAGTCTCCAAGACGGCGCGTCTCACGATTATAACGCAATATCATGGCTTTGCCCCGGCTCACAGACATCTCAACAATCAGCGCCTGCAGCGTCGGCCAGCCCAGCTTTTCGGCCGCGTAGTAACGCTTGAAGCCGTCCAGAAGCTCATAGGTGTTTTGCTCATAGCGGACCATAATCGGGGTAAGCTGACCCATAGACTCCATAGCCCGACGCATCTTGTCCACCTCGCCGGGGCGGGTGATGCGAAGCGAGCACAAACCGGTATCGATCTCTTCTACGGGCAGGTCCTGAATGGTGGGGGTATCAACAGACATGGAGCTTTTTTACAGCCAAGTTAGTCCCGGGGCCGGCCTGCAAGCAATCGCGTCTGTCTTTACAATCATCATAATTGCGCAGTTGAATATCTGCATTTTGCTGGTATACAATAAGTTGTGGAATTAATGCGTCTGTCTTTACAATCTTTGTCCTTCGGCTTGTTGAATATCTCCTATCCCTTGGTGCACAGTGAGTTCTACAATTAACGCGTCTGTCTTTACAATCTTTTTGTCCCGAGGCGTTTGGTAAGGTTCGATCCGGAATAAAGCGCTTGCCCCGGACTTTGACCCATCGGCCGTATGGCTTTGCCCAAGCCCGGATAACAGCTCGAACTTGCCGCGTCGAAACGCGTGATTGCGTATTTTTTGGCGCCTGCGATTGTCTTGCTCGTAGCAGATATGCGCCGAACGGTAGATTTTCTGATAGGCATCGCCCGGACGGGTTTTGCGCCAACGCTGTTGGGATAGCTTGCGCCTTTGACGATAATCACTACTGGTTTTTCGCTTTTGCTGATCCCATTCTCGCTTTCGGGCTTGTTGACAAACACGCTGCCCGCAATACTTTTGCGGTTTCTTCAAACGCCGATTGGTTTTCTTCTTCTGTTTACAACAACGACAGGTAAAATAGGTAGACATAGCAGGGTTGGATAAGGTTAACTATGCCAATCTACCTGTGTTTTTGATAAGAGTAGTCCCTGAATCCCCTCAAATTACAATCCCTCCCGCGGGTGAGCATCCTTAGATAAAACCGACCGTTAACGGCTATCCAAAAGTAATCGATGAGTCCACTCTAAAAAATGATTTTTACTAACAAAAGTGGCTTTTCCAGCCCTTAAAATGGGGTAAATCCTGTGAATCGGTGTTCTTGGAGTGGACTCATCGGTAATCCAACCATTCCCTGGATACGGGTAGTTTTTTTTGCGTGGTTCCGTTTTTTACCGGTAAATGGTAACATTTCTGGGCGAGACCTAAAGCCTCGCATCAAGCGCTGGTCATAAATTGTTTGATGAGTTGATTCGGGCTGTATCTTACACCGCTAAATTCCTAATGGCAGTCATCAAATATTTTATCCAATTACAATTTTGGGATTAGTGTATTTTTATATGAGAAGGGCTAAGTTGGGTTAAGGTGTAAGTTGGGTTGAGGATGTAATCTATCGTATTGCACATTTTCCGGAACAATGTCTGAAGAGCATAATTTTAATGTTGAGCTGGAATGGCTTTCTGCAATCAGGGAGGGAGATGAAGCAGCATTT
>SKKI01000058.1 GCA_007121565.1 Phycisphaerae bacterium | reverse complement strand
GCGATTCTCACGGCACGCGGCGGAATGACCAGTCACGCGGCGCTGGTGGCTCGCGGCTGGGGCAAGTGCTGCGTGGTCGGCTGTGCGGAGCTGGACATTGAATACAGCCGTAAGCAGATTCATGTCAACGACACGGTCCTGGAAGAAGGCGACTGGATTACTCTCAACGGCACCTCTGGCAATGTCTACGTCGGCCAGCTTCCGATGATGGATCCCGGCGAAGAGAACAAGGTGCTGATGGACTTTTTGAAGGTCTGCGACAAGTGCCGCACGATGGGCATTCGCACCAACGCCGATACCCCCGAGGACGCCGCCAAGGCCAAGCAGTTCGGCGCCGAAGGCATCGGACTGTTCCGCACCGAGCATATGTTCTACGGCGAAGGCAGCGACGAGCCACTGTTCTTCCTGCGCAAGATGATCCTGTCCCGGACCACCGAGGAACGCAAAGAAGCCCTCGACAAGCTCGAGCCGTATGTCAAGAAGGCCATCAAAGGCACGCTTGAGGAAATGAACAATATGCCGGTGGTGATTCGCCTGCTCGACCCGCCGCTGCACGAGTTTGTTCCGCATGACGAAGGCAAGCAGCGCGAGCTGGCCAAGGCGCTGAACATCAATATGAACGAGCTGATTCGGCGGTTTGACGGCCTGGATGAAGTCAACCCGATGATGGGCCATCGCGGCGTGCGTCTGGGCGTGACGTATCCGGAAATCACCGAGATGCAGGCACGGGCCATTTATGAAGCCGCCGCCGAATTGCAGAAGGCCGGCAAAAAGCCGTATCCGGAGATTATGATTCCGGTGACCTGCGACGCCAAAGAGCTGACCGACCAGCGGGCCATCGTTGATCGGGTTTACAAGGAAGTGCTGTCCAAGTACAAGCTGCGCAAGATCAAGACCCTGACCGGCACAATGATCGAGATTCCGCGGGCCACACTACTGGCCGATCAGTTTGCCGAGTCGGCCGAGTTCTTCAGCTTCGGCACCAACGACCTGACGCAGATGGGCTTTGGCTTTAGCCGTGACGATTCGGGCGGCTTCCTGCCGGCGTATGTCGAAAAGGGCATCCTGCCGGGCGACCCGTTCCAGAGCATCGACGAGGACGGCATTGGCGAATTGATCCGCATCGGTATCGATCGCGGACGGTCTGCCGATCCGGACCTGGAAATCGGCATCTGCGGTGAGCACGGCGGCGACCCGGCCAGTGTGGAGTTCTGCTTCCTGGCAGGGATGGATTATGTGAGCTGCTCGCCGTTCCGCGTCCCGATCGCGCGGCTGGCCGCCGCACAGGCCGCGGTCAAGCACAGCCAGCCGACGACCGCTCCTGCAACCGGAAAAAAGAAGAAATAATCCTGTTGCGGTCTTTTAACGCGTTTCAAGGGTGCTGCGGATTTTCCGCCGCACCCTTTTTTTCATAGGTCCGGCAGCCCTGCCCGCTGCGCATAACTGGGGGATTGCAAACGCCCTGCCTGCTCGCTTTTGCCATACCGACCCGTATCGAACACATGCACTGCCGCTATCGATGATTCTGACGGTCCATCAGGAGGGTAATCTTGTTGAAGGTCGCCTCGGACAGCGCCTCGCGCAGCATCTTTTTGGCTTGACCCACGTGGGTCCGTCGTGACAGGTGGGTAATCACGATATGCCGGTTGTTCATCCGCTCGACTAGCGGAGCGAATTCGTCGATGTGCATATGGCGCCCCGCATCAGCCCGGCCGGTATGTTCATCGGCAAAGAACGTACACTCGGCGATAAGAATTCTGCTGTTGGATACATAGTCCAACTGGGAAAAGTCCACATACTGCGTATCGCCCAGGTAGCTGACCAGAGGAATCTCGATCGGCACATCAATGGCAATACCCTGCTTTTTCAGCTCGACAAGCTGCGGACCGGTCAGCCCGCGATACTCGCGTTTCAGCTTCTTACGTTTTTCGATGACGCAATAACCGACCGCATCCTGTGTGTGCTTGGTCGGAAAGACACGCGTAAATAGATTGGGCTTGATCGGAATCTCATCCCCGGGGCAAACCGGCACGAGCCTGGCCGGAACCCGGCCGCCATCCAGACGATTCCAGCCATCCAGAATCTGCCGGATTGGCTCAATCGTGCTCGGCGGCGTCAGCACCACCCCCGGCGGCAGGCCGCAGAACTTGCGATGCGACAGATAATAGGCAATCCCCGCCGCATGGTCGATATGCCCGTGCGTCAGCAGCACATGGTTGATCGAAATCAACTGATCGGGGGCCTTGCCGATGTCAAAACAGACATCGAGCTGCCCCACGGCGACCACCGTCTCCTCGCCGGCCACCGAATATCCCACTATCTCCAGTTCATCAATCGTTTTATGCGCTAATTTATGGCTGGGCATTATGTTTCCCTGTCAGAAAAAGCGATATCGTAGACCGAGCCCGGTGAAAAGTCAATATGTTCCCGGTTTTTCGACATTCCGCAGGCTTTTTGGGTGCGGCTGCGGCCCAGACGGGGGGTGCGTTTTCGAGTCTGCCTGTCAGCGTCCCTGAAGCCACTGATCGGCCAGTATCAGCAGGTCTTCTGCCCCTACAAACCCATCGCCGCTGAGGTCGGCAAAACGGCATTCCAGTACGCCGGTGTGCAGCCAATGAGCGCTGAATATCCACAGGTCCTCGATGCCGACCTTCCCGTCGCCGCTGAGATCGGCGCCGTAACGGCCGCAGTCGCTGTCCAGCCAGTATCGGCTCAGAATCGCAAAATCCGCATAGCCGACAGTCCCGTCCCCGGTCAAATCGCCCACCGGTTGAATGACCGCCAGCCAGCATCGGCTAAAGGCCGCCAGATCCTCCATCCCCGTCCCGGGCGGGCAGACAAAATCCGTCTCGGGAATCTGCCACTGCAATCGCGGATACCCCACTCCATCGCAGATCGACCAGACATGGTCAAAATTCCAGCCTGCATCGACATACAGCGCCTCCGTTTGCATCTGCTCGGTCGTTCTCCCTGCGGCAGTGCCGTGGCTGACGGTCGTGCCGGAGGTGTCCGTATCCCAGAAACACCCGACAATCATGCCACCGGGCATACCTCCGGCAAACCCACCGACATTGGAAGTCCCCGACGGCATACCGGTTGAGTAGCAGTCGAAAATGTACCCCCCAACAATGTTGCCAATAAACCCCCCGACAAACGTTTGCCCGCTGACATTGCCCGATGCGTAACTGTAGGTGATGGCATCCCCAAAGTTGTAACCGACCAAGCCGCCGACATAATCGCTGTTGCTGATAACGGCCACGTCAGCATAGCATTGATCAATGGCGCCGTAGATGTTGCTGCCCACCAAGCCGCCGGCATCGAAGTCTTCACCGCGGACGGTTCCGCTGACAGAGCTGCGGCGAATGACACCATGATTGCGCCCGACCAAGCCGCCAACAGCCTCATTACCGTGAATGTCAGCATTGACAACGTTCAGATTCTTGACCTTCCCGAGTGCGCCGACAATGCCGAAAAGCCCTACGTCATCGTCTTCATCAAGCAAAATGGTAGGGTTTTTGATGCTGTTGTAGCGACCGTCAAATTGGCCGGTAAAACGCATGCCGCTGATGCCGACAGGCACCAGCGGTACGCCGGCCAAATCAATATCGTTGACCAATACAAACCAGGCATTCCAGTCTGCCGGCGTTTGTGTCAATTCCACCCAGTCTTGGGCGGATCTGACTTGGTAGGGGTCTGTTTCTGATCCCAAGCCGCCGCTGTAGGTCTCTGCATGTGTTGTCACAGACAGCATGGCAAGCCCTGCGCCTAACAGGATATGTTTGGCGTTCATATCTTTTCTCCCCGTTACGGTTTTAGTTCTCGTGGCCTCGCCGTTTTAGCGAAAACGTGCGGTAGTGGATTTATTGCCGTCCATGACAATTGTTATGGGGTTGTCCGAACGTTGGATACAGCCGGTCCAGCCATTGAACAAATATCCCCTATGAGGCATGGCCTCCAGTGTCACTGTTGCACCGTCGATATAAGTCGTCAAATCCGGGGTTATTTCTACGCTTCCGTTGACAGCAGCAACCTCGAGGGTGTGGACGACTTGAAAGACAATTGTCTCGGCGGACCGGTCGCCTTCATAGGATTGGACCGTCAATGTCAGCGTAATATTTTCATACCGGTACCGCAGAGTGCCCAAATGTATTCCAAATCCGGCACTGACTCCCGTCGCGGCATAATCGATAAACTCAAGCAGCGTCGGATACATCGGACTGTCTGTCCCGTCGGCCAGCTTAAGCGGCAATTGCTCGCCGAAAATCCGGGACGCCCAACTGTCTCGGTCATCCGGCTTATTCAATCGACAGATGAGGTTTCCATTTTCGTATTTGGCGGTCAATGCATTGCCGAGCGATGTAAAAGGATCTGAGTCGCTGGATAGGGTTTCCAAACGCCAAAATCCATATCGTGGATTGTCCAATAAATAAATGTGTATCTTATCTGTAGGACAGGGTGGTCGGGGATCATCGTTTCTAACCGCCTCAACGTTATGGATCGTCAACACCGCCTCTGTGATGATCTGCCCGGGCTCAAGGGCCAGCCTTGCCGGGGTGCGGATGCCCCAGGTATAACTGTTACCCTCCAGCAATTCAGTTGCAGGGGTTGACAGAGCCGCAGCGGCCAGCCATAATAGGATCAGGCCGGTTGCGATTTTATAACTGTGTTGCCGTTTTTTTACCATAAACTATAAAACTCCTGCCGACCGATGAGTGATGTCGGCTATTTTGGCGCACACAATGCCAATTAATTTGATCGGGTTAGCGAATATACCCTCACAACAAGATGGTGTATCATCTAAATTTACAGTCCTATAATAAAATATTTAGTCAACAAATGCAACAAGAATTTTGTATTTCCTCTTTCAGATTCTGATTTTATTCCTTTTTCTATATCGCTTGCCCTTTGGGTGCGATTG
>SKKI01000073.1 GCA_007121565.1 Phycisphaerae bacterium | reverse complement strand
TGCCGCATGTGGAGCTGGTGCTCAGTCCGTATCAGAAGGCGTACCTGGTGGGCGCGACGCTGGTGATTGCCGCCACGGATAATCTGGCGCTGAATCGGCAGATATTCTCGGATTGCCAGGAACTGGAGATTTTGTGCAATGTGGTGGACCAGCCGGAGTTGTGCGACTTTTTTGTCCCGGCGGTGGTCAAACGCGGCGATTTGAAGGTCGCCATCAGCACCGAGGGGCATTGCCCGGCCTACGCCGGCCATCTACGCAAAAAGCTGGAGGAGATCATCACCGATGCGCACGGCCACTTTGTCGATGCGCTCGAGCAGGCCCGCCGGCAGGTGCTCAAGACCATTGACAATCCCGATCAGCGCAAGGCGGTTCTCGGCCGCCTGGCCGGGGACGACTCGTTTGAGTATTTTATGCGTCACGGCAGCGACCTGTGGCAGCAGCATTGCCACGAGTTGATTGCCGACTACGCCGAGGAACCGATCTGATGGCCCAGGGGCGGCTTTGGCCGGCGGCGCATCGGGGATTGCCGTATTTTTGACATCGACAGCGGAGCATGGAAAAACGGACACTGCACTTAGACGGATGCTGGGAGTTTAAGGAGTTTCCTGCCTCGGCGCGACGGATGCGCGATCTGGAGGACGGCCGATGGCTGCCCGCGCAAATTCCTTCTTCGATTTACACCGATCTGATCGAGGCCGGCTGTCTGAGGCGGTTTGACCTCGAGGCCAATCCCGAAGATTTTCACTGGATCAGCGAGCGGGCGTGGATTTATCGCAGGCAGTTTGACCTGGACGCCGAGTTTTGCCGTGCCGATACCGCCGAGCTGGTCTTTGAGGGGCTGGATACTGTTGCGCAGATATGGCTCAACGACAAGCTGCTCGGCAAAACGGAGAATATGTTCATCCCGCATCGTTTTGAGCTCGGCGACCCTCTTCGCTGCGGCACCAATACCCTGCTGGTCAAATTCCTTCCGGCCGCCGCCCACGCCGAGCGGCTGCTGAAGCGCTACGGGCCGATGAGCACACATCATTACGGCGATCCGCGCCGGTCGTATGTTCGCAAGGCGTCCTATCAGTTCGGCTCGGCACTGGGGCCGCCTGTGCCGGGCTGCGGCATTTTTCGCCCCGTCCGGCTGGAGGCCTGGAACGCGGCGCGCCTTGAGAATGTGCATATACGCACTATTGACTGCGACGAGCATTGCGCCGATGTCGGGGTGGCGGTTGCTGTTCGGCGCAGCAGCGGTCACGACATGACCCCGCTGCAGGCCCGACTGCGCATGACCGGCGGGGCTTTGACAATCGACCAGACGCTGGATTTTGAGGGCCGCCAGGGGCGAAACACCACCGTCATTCGCATTGAGCGTCCTATCTTCTGGCAGCCGAACGGACACGGCGTGCCGCATTTGTACCATTTGGAAACACAACTTTTGGACGGCAGCGGCAAGTTGCTGGACGTCCAGAACAACGATTTCGGCGTTCGCAGGGTCCGCCTCAGACGCGATAAAGAGGCCGGCGGACGATCATTTGGTTTTGTGGTCAACGATGCGTCGGTGTATATCCGGGGCGCGACCTGGGTGCCGCTGTCGATGTTTCCCGGCACGCATACGGACGGCGATTATGAGCGGCTCTTGACGCGGCTCAAAGAGGCGCATGTCAATATGCTGCGTGTGTGGGGCGGCGGCTATTATGAAGACGATGTGTTTTATCGTTTGTGCGACAGGCTGGGGATTCTGGTGTGGCAGGATTTCGCCTTTGCCAGCGCGTATTATCCGGATCGCCAGTGGTTTCTGGATATCGTTCGCGACGAAGCCGACAGCGTCATCAAACGATTGCGCAACCATCCCTCGGTCGCACTGTGGTGCGGCAACAGCCGGGCCGATTATCTGCATCAGAGCGGCCATTTGGGTCAGGGACGAAAGTTTTACGGCCGCGGCATTTACCATAGCCTGCTGCCGGAGCGGCTTAACGAGCTGGATCCGGATCGTGAGTATCTCCCCACAACGCCTTTTTCTGACAGCAAGGATGAGGACCTGAACGCGCCGGCAGAGGGAACATGTCATTTCCGGCGGGTGTGGGATGACTTTGCGCCGACGCGGGAGTATCTTTTTGAGCCGTCCGAGCTGCCGCGTTTTTTATGCGAATTCGGACTTCGGTCGCTGCCGGATCGGCAGTGCCTGGAACGCGTGTGTCCGCCGGCCCGGCTGGTCTGCGGCTCGGCTGCCATTGAAAAACACGACTACCAAGCCGACGGCAGAGCACGGCTGGCGAGGTACAGCGCCGAGCTGTTCGCCCCGCCGGCAAGCCTGGATGAACAGATCGCCCAGAGCCAGGTAGCCCAGGCGCGTGCGGCCAAGCTCTGCGTCGAGCATCTGCGGGCCTGCAATGAGCGCAATGGCGGCGTGCTGATCTGGACCGCCAACGACTGTGCGCCGGCGGCGGGATACTCGGCGATTGACGCATCCGGACAACCGAAGGCCCTGTACTATTACGCCCGACGATTTTTTGCACCTGTGCTGGTGACGCTTGAGGTGGACCGGGACGCCTATTTACGCGGCCGGTTGACAGGGTCCGGGGTGGTGGTTGTCAACGACCGGCCGCTGCCGTTGACGGCCACGGTGCGCTGCCGGTGTATGGACTTTTTTGGACGAACGCTGGATGGTGTTGAGTTTCCCGCAGCCGTTGGGCCGTTTGCCACCTCGCCGCCGCGGGCCCTGCCGCGGGCGCTGGCCGGCCCGCATAGTCCAAACCGCTGCTTTGTGCAGATTGAGGTGATTACCGAGGCAGGGACTGTCGCCGAAAATCGTTTTTTTTACCTGCCGGATAAATACATCGACTGGCCCCGGGCAATGGTGGATATGCGTATCACGGCACAAGCGTCATCCTGGACGGTTGTGCTTCGCTCACCAACACTGATCCGAGACGCAGCGCTTTGCGCCCCGGAGGCCGGTATTGTGTCCGACAATTACTGCGACATCGCACCCGAAACACCGACTCAGGTCCGCGTCCGGTTTCCCGGTCCCGCACCCTCGAGACATATTGCCTTGAAACTGCGGTCAGCTCCGCTCGGACTGATCTGAAAGGCCGCCATCAATACATCATGTCATCAAACATCATCATGTCCATATCCATCATACCGTCCATCTCGCGGGGCATCATCTCGCCGGGTCGAGAGCGACGCGACCTGTCCAGCGGCACAGCATCCTGTTCGGCATCTTTAATATCCCGATAGTTCTGGCTGACCTCCGACGGCCAGTTCCTGCTGCCGACAGCCATCGTCAGCAGTCTGTCCTCGGGTCCGTGGTAAAGCATCTTGGAAAGCTCCGACGATCGTGTACCCTGCCATACGCTGCGGCTGTCGACATCCACAAGCAGATACGGCGTGGCAAAATCAACCGACAGCTCCACTTGGCTGCCCGAATCCCTGTACGATCCGCCCTGCGACCACATGTCCATCTCGCCGAGCATAGCCGTCGGGCGAGGACGCACCGCAGGCGCCTCAGGAGGCGTGTATTGCTCCACCTTGTCGCCGATCATCTGGCCCGGGAAGACCTCAAATTCCTGTGTTCGCCACTGGCCCATATAGTAACGGGCAACATCAATTTTCAGACCGGTCTCGGCATCGGCACTCAGCGTCTCCAGCGGAAACAGATGCTGCATACGCGGAATCGAAACCTGCGCAGTCGGCTCTGAGAAATCGCTCCACAACACAATCTGGTTCTTGAACTGCCGCTGATCGTCACGAAACCAATTGCGTCCGGCAATCGGATTAAACACACCAAAACGCATACGGTATTGATACCTTTGACCGGGCTGGACGGTATCGTCGTGTGCCCAGACAAGCAGCGGCTCGCGCAGCCGGTCCAGTTGCGTTTGCTCGTCAATCCGCGCGTTTTCCCAGTCCTGCCGAATGTCATCCAACGTTCGTTCCTCGCGGCGCCGGTCGGTACGCTGAGGCGTCGTCGGTGAACGCATCGGCTCCTGCATCTGCGGCGTCTGCCGGCGACGCGTTTGTGTTGGGGCCGTTCGGCGCGTGTCGCGTTGATCATCGGTTCCGCGAGCGGCGAGGCGCTGTTCGCGCTCCTGGCGGCGACGCTGCTCTTCATCGCGTTGAAGCATGTCCTGCGCTTCGTCCATATAGCGCGGCGGCAGCCAGCCCGTCCGCAAGGACGCAAAATCATAAGGCACCGGCTGCAGGAGATTGGCCTGAACACGCATGTCTTCATATTGCCTGCGCCACATCATCACATCGCCCATCTCCATTTCATCCGTGGTCATTGGTGTTTGTCCAAGCAACCTGCGGAATGGATCCAGACGGTAGCCCGACAGTGTTTGCCATGGCCCCCACGCGCCGTCACCGTGCTGCCGGCGCCGCTGCAGCTGGACCCGCGCAAAGACCGGCTGGGCGAACGCCGGCTCACGCCACGCAGCACTCAGTCGGGGGCCGACGAACGACTGCTGGAAATTGCGATAAAGTGTTTCCAGATCAATGCGCCCATCAATCGTCACAAAATCCAGATCGGCCAGTTCGGTTTGCACAGATCGATAGGGGCTGTCCGGTCCGATCGTTTCGGTCGGCCTGTGCGCAGCGCCCCGCACATGCGCAACCTTCACATCGGTCAGCGGGACAATTTCCGGAACCGGATAGACGCGATCGTCATCGAAGACCTCCGTCCCCACACCGGGATAAGGAAATCCCAGATTGGCGGCCAGATGGGTCAACGGTGTCTGCAGGAGTTGTTCAAACTCATCGGCGACCCGAAGATCATAGGCCAAGCTCTCGGCGGGCCTATTCAACGCCTCTTGAATGGATCGGGCCTGGCGCTGGTTGTGAACATCAATTTGCCCCGGGCCCACCCGTCGGCCCTGAATCGTTTCGGCGTAAGGATTGCTGATGACCAGCGTCCAAAGCAGATACAAACCGATCA
>SKKI01000196.1 GCA_007121565.1 Phycisphaerae bacterium | reverse complement strand
TGGTAAAGTGGCAATACTGCTTCGAGGCCAGGGCAAAGTGCCCGATATGCAGCGGCGCGTATTCGGCCCGCTGAAAGCTTCGCAGCACATGCATATTGACCGCGTATTCGGCCGAGGTGCCTCGGACCGCGGCCAGCAGGTCCTGAATGGCCGAGCGATCCAGATGCCGCGGAACCTTCAGTCCGCACAGCTTGACAAACCGCACTAAATTGGTCGTGGTAAACGCATCCGGGTCCGGATGAATCCGCCGCATAAACGGCACGTCGAAGCGATCCAGCACCGAGGCGACCGCCTCGTTGGCCTCGACCATAAACATCTCGATGATCGTATGCGGATAGCTGGTATCGGCAGGCTCGGCGTCAACCACACGACCGGCTTTATCAAATATCAGCTCGGTTTCCGGTAAGTCCAGATGCAGCATCCCCTGCTTTTGGCGTCGCCTTTCAATGGCACGCGCCAGCGTCTCCATATCTTTGAGCAGCGCCACCACCTCGGGCGCAAAACCGCCCACCCGGCCGTTGAGGATGTGATTGGCGTCCTCGTAGGTCAGCCGCGCCGTCGAGCGGATAACACTGTTGTCAAACTCCCTGTCCAGCACGTTGCCCTCTTGGTCGTAGACCATATAGACGCTCTTGGCAAACCGCTTTTTCTGCGGCTGCAGGCTGCATATCCCGTTGCTGAGCACCTCCGGCAGCATCGGCAAGACCTTCAGCGGCAGATAGACGCTGTTGCCCCGCTTGCGCGCTTCCCGATCCAGCGGCGAATCGGCCGCGATAAAATGGCTCACATCGGCAATGTGCACCCCCAGACGCCAGTTGCCCTCGCGGTCTCTGCTGAGACTGATCGCGTCGTCAAAATCCTTCGCATCCTGCGGGTCAATCGTGATGATCACCTCATCGGTCAAATCCGCCCGATTTTGTGCCGTCTCCGGGTCGAAGCGCTGCGTCGCCTCACGGGCCTGCTGCAGGCAGTTTTGGTCAAAGTCCCCGGGCAGATCATACTGAGCGATGATCGAATACAACTCTGAGTCATATTGGCCGGCTTTGCCGAGAACCTGGACAATCGCGCCCGTGGCCGGCTCGTTGCGCTGCGGATAGCTGACAATTTCCAGCACGACCTTGTCATTGGCGCGCGCCCCGCTGGCAGGGGCATCGTCAATCAGGATCGGTTTGAAAAACCCCTTGCCCTCCGGCAGAACGTACCACGTGTCCTCATTGCGCTGCAGCGTCCCGACAAAGCGCGACCCGCCGCGCTCGATAATCTCAAGAATCACCCCCGAATAGCGTGTTTGACCCTGGCGCATTCCTTTCTTGACCGTGCGGGCAAGCACAATGTCGTTGCTCATCGCGCCGCCGGTATCGGTCGGGGCCACATACAAATCGCCATACGCCGTCGGCTCCAGCGGCACGATAAACCCAAAGCCCCGGGCATTGGCACGAAACGTCCCGATCAGCCGATTGCCCATGGCCGGCAGCGTAACGTTCTTTTTGGCGTCAATGACGACCTGCCCGTGTTTTTGCAGGCTGTGCAGGGCGTTTTTAAACTCCGCCAGGGCATCTGAGGGCAGACCGAGACTCCTGGCCAGTTGAGCCGCCGGCTGGGGCCTGTAGTCCCGACGCGTTAGCGCCGTCAGAATTTGTCGTTTCAGTAGTTCCACGCTTGCCTGTCAACAAAAAAGGCGTCTTGCAGATATACATCAACAAGACGCCGAAGCTTACGATCCAAAAGAACGCGACAGCCTTAATGGACCCTCGTCTTGAGGTCATTTAAACGCCGAGCCAGTCGCGATTTGAGGCGCGAGGCGGTATTTTTGTGCAGCGTGCTCGTCGCGGCCACCTTGTCGAGTTTTCTTGTCAAGAGCCGATACTGCTGCTGGGCCTGCTCAAGATTGCCTTCGCCCAGCGTCTGCTCAAACCGCTTGATCTGGGTCTTAACCATGCTTTTACGCGCCCGATTGCGCTGCCGGGCTTTGGCGTTTTGCCGAACCCGTTTTCGGGCCGATAATGAATGTGCCACGTTTAACTCCTGATTGTATAGTTCGTTGGGTTTATCCTGTCGGTATCGCAGCCGGCGGCACGGTACCGAGCCGGCGCTTAGAGAAAACGTTAACTTTTAACATCTTTTCGCAAAATGTCAATACGTTCTCCGACATCTTTATAACTAAAATCGACCTGGGCCAGTTTTCGATAAATCTCCAAGGCCTCTTGTTTCTGTCCAGATTCTTCGTAAGTCCTTGCTAAATTGTATCTTATGTCTTTAGCCACAGAGCTTTCCTGCGTCTGGCATGATTGCAACGCATTTAGAAAAATATCGATCGCATCATCATACCAGCCCTTCAGCAGGAAGCACAAACCGATTTTATCCATCGACACCAAGCGTAGTTTCGGGTCTTTCTGAGATTCCTGCAATAGTGGAATCGCCTGGTCATACTTCTGACTTCGGATCAGACACCTCGCGTATTCATACTTGAATCGCATATCAGTCGGGTAATTCTCCTGACATTGCCGATAATGCTCCAACTCCTCGTGTTCCAACATGTTAACTACTTCGGTCAGTTTGTGCGTGAGATCATCGTTGGCCGGATCGGCCTTCAATTTATTGCGGATCACCCGTATGATCGCCCGTAACCGACGCATTTTCAGCTCCCCAAGCCGGCGTATAAACGTAAAATCCTGTGTTTTTTCATAATTCTGATTCAGGACCCCGAACGCCTCCTGATAGCCCTGCTCGCTCTCTAAATCCGCCAGCGCGTTGGCCAGTTCCAAGACGTTTGTGGTCGAGAAATTTCCGTCCTGCAGGCGTTTTCGGGCCGTCTGGACCGCGTCTTTGCGTGTTTGGGCGCTTTTGACAAGCGAATCCTGACTGTGAAGCTTATCCTGGGTCTCCTTGTCGCGAATGGAGCCGCGAAAATCAGCGGTTTTGCCGTACTGGCCCTTCTCGACCGTCATACTGGCACATAAATCTCGCAATTCGTCCCGCAACTGGTTGTTGTTGGGACGAATCTGCAACGCCGCGTCGCAGGCAGCTACCGCCTTGGCGAACATCTGCATCTGAGCGAAGGATTCTTTTAATAGTATATAGGTCGAATAGCTCTGCTTTCTGGACGCCCTGTTGGCCTCAAAAATCAGATGCGCGATCCATTCGCCCGTGCGGTGATAGCCGCCGGCGACGGCCGCCTTGAGCACCGCCTCGGCATAGCCCAGGTTGTCCGGATCCTTGGCCAGCAGAAATTCGGCGTTGAGCATCTCCTCCAGCGGGCTCTTGCCGCCTTTATGGCGCAGCACTTCCACCATTGAGGGTTTTTTGCCCCCTTTGCCCTGGCGAATCAGACCCAGCCGGCGCAGCGGCGCATGGCCGTCCTCCAGCGCATCCGGAGCAAACCGAAGTCCCTCGAGGTACAACTCAATCGCGTAATCAAAATTGTCTGTCGAGGCCACTTCCTCGGCCCGGCCAAAAAAGGCCCGCGCCTTGTCAAGCCCGACATCCAGTGCGTCATCCTGCATCGCAATCAAAATTCTTTAAATAGCATTCTGTAAAATACTTATACTACTGTTGTCGACGTAAAATTGCAATTTCTTTGCGAAAATCAGTCCAAAAACATGAAAATTTGCTTTATCCGCGGCTCACGATTGAGTATAGTATCGCCCCGATAAGATGTTTGTCAACGAAAAGAAGATTTCCTGATAAATGGAGATAGCACATGGCCAATGTCGTACTGAAAACCGATATTCCCAATGTCCCCGTCAAGCGCGGCAAGGTGCGCGATATCTATGACCTCGGCGATGCGCTGCTGATTGTCGCCTCCGACCGCATCAGCGCCTTCGATGTCATTATGAAGTCAGGCATCCCCTGCAAAGGCGAGGTGCTCACGCGGATATCGAAGTTCTGGTTTGATTTCCTGGCCGGGGACGTGGAAAATCACCTGATTTCGGACAATGTCGCCGACTTTCCGGCCCCGTTTAAGGATTACCCCCAGCAGCTTGCCGGACGCAGTATGCTGGTCAAAAAGACAAGCGTCCTGCCGGTCGAATGCATCGTGCGCAGCTACATCACCGGCTCGGGGTGGAAGGAATATCAAAAGCAGGGTACGGTCTGCGGCATTGCGCTGCCGGCCGGGCTCAAGCAGTGCCAGAAACTGGATGAGCCGATTTTTACGCCCTCGACCAAGGCCGAGCAGGGCGCCCACGATGAAAACATCGACTATGCGACCTGTGTCAAGACCATCGGCAAAGACAAGGCCGACTGGGTCCGCGACAAGAGCCTGGCGATTTTCAAAAAGGGCCAGGCCTATGCCGAGTCCAAGGGGATTTTGCTGGCCGATACCAAGTTTGAATGGGGCGAGATTGACGGGCGGATTATCCTCATCGACGAGGTGCTCACGCCGGATTCGTCGCGGTTCTGGCCGGCTGATCAATACGCACCCGGCCGCGATCAGGAAAGCTTCGACAAGCAGTTTGTCCGCAACTACCTCGAATCGATCAATTTTGACAAGTCCGGCCCCGGCGTCGAGCTGCCGGCCGATATCGTCGAAAAAACCAGTGCCAAATACATCGAAGCCTACGAACGCCTGACCGGCACGACCTGATATGGAATAAAACATATCCATAAACGATTGCGCAAACCATTGCTGCCGGCGGTAGGCCGGCGATTCCAGCCAAACATAATCAGCATCGCGTAAGCACGCCGAAGATGAATATCTGCTCGGTATTGCTACGCACTTGCTTTCACGAGATAGCATAACCGACCGGGCGCATTGTTTAAAATCAGCCGCGAAATAATTTTCGCAGCAGGGCCAGCAGCGTGGGCGGTTCGAAATAGTTCTTTTCCAGCCGCAGGTGGACGGTGCGGGCGTCGGGGATGCGGACGGTGCCGGGCCAGCGGGCGAACAGATCGGTTGCGTTGGCGCCGTCGGCAAAGGTAAAGATCACGTCCGGC
>SKKI01000192.1 GCA_007121565.1 Phycisphaerae bacterium | reverse complement strand
TGACACGTCGCCGCAGTGCCCGAATCCGCTGTCTTATCTGTTCATGATCCATAGACGGCATTATAATACAGAACAACATACACCACAAAAACAAAATGAGGCGTTGCATTTTTGTTATTTATCGCTATAGCCGTTTTTTTCTTGACTTTTGATCGGATTTAGGGTACGTTATGAATGTTGCCGGTGCAAATTCGGCGATTTTCGCTTTTCGCCTTCCGCGGTAAGGTGAATCTCGGCACAGCGGCAACAGGGAGACGGCACACAAATGCGAGACATAAATGACCGCCTCCCTTATTTTTTGCACTTTTTCGACCCCATCGACTCCTTCCAATTGAAGTTCATATTCGTCCTGTTTTCTGGCTTCTCGGTTCGGCCTTCCGACTTTCGGCTCATTTTTTGCGCAGATTGCCGCTTGCCAGAAACCAGAGACTGCATATAATGGAATTCATGCAGAAGCGGCAATACAAAGAGGCGGTGCTATGGCAGCAGCTTGAAGGGCGTAAAGTCAACTGCCACCTCTGCCATTGGCGGTGTGTAATCGGGCCGAACACATTCGGCCGATGCGGCGTCCGCAAAAACATCGACGGCGTGCTGTATTCGCTCAACTATGACAAAGTCTGCGCGGCCAACAGCGATCCGATAGAAAAAAAGCCGCTCTTTCACTTCCAACCGGGCAGCCGAAGCTTTTCCGTGGCCGCTCCCGGATGCAATTTCCGGTGTGTCTTTTGTCAGAACTGGCAAATCAGCCAGGCGCCGCTTGAGCAACTGATTGAAGGGGCCGCCTTTTCGCCGCATAAGATTGTTGATGCCGCCATAAAGGCCGGGTGCAAAAACATCGCCTATACGTACACAGAGCCGACGATTTTTATGGAGCTGTGCGCCGAAACCGCGGCTCTGGCCAAAGAAAAAGGCCTGGCCAATGTCTTCGTCAGCAACGGCTATATGACCCCGGAGGCCATCGAATTTGCCCGCCCTTGGCTGGACGGCATTAATGTGGACTTAAAAGCGTTCACGGAAAGTTTTTATCGTGATTTATGCAAGGCGCACCTGGCCCCTGTCCTGGAAACGCTCGAATATCTGGCGCACCAAACGGATATCTGGCTGGAAATCACCACGCTTGTGGTTCCCGGCAAGAACGACAGCCCGGATGAACTGAAGCAAATCGCCGACTTTATCGCCCGCAATCTCTCGGTGGATGTCCCGTGGCATATCAGCCGATTCTTTCCACAATACCAGATAACCCAGGGCACATCGACCCATGAGGCCGAGCTTGCCCGCGCGTATGAAATCGGCAAAGATGCCGGTTTGCGGTATGTGTATGTGGGCAACCTGCCGGGCAACCGCACCGAATCTACGTGGTGCTCGCACTGCGGAGTGTTGTTGATTGAACGGCTTGGCTTTTGCCTCCGCTCCAATCACATTAAAAACGGGCGATGCCCTGAATGCAGCACAGAAATCGCCGGACGCGAGTTGAGTTAAAACGCATTGATCCTTCGAACTATTGGATGAGACCATGACGGAAAAACAATTGAAGATTTTTAATGAACCGCATGTCCGGAGCCCGTCGCTGGTGGTCGGGTTTGACGGCTGGATGGACGGCGGCGATGTGTCCACCGGCACCCTTGATTACCTGCGCATCAAGCTGGGGGCCCTGCCGTTTGCAACGATTGAACCGGACGATTTTTATGTCCTGAACACGCCCGGCCCGATGGAGCTGGTCTCGCTGTTTCGTCCGCATGTACGCTATAAAAACGGCGTGATCCAGGAATATGATTATCCGTCAAATCGCTTTTTTGTGCAATCCGATTACAACCTGATGCTGTTCAGCGGCAAAGAGCCCAATCTCCGGTGGGACGCTTTCGCCGATGCGATGTGGGCGGTGTGTGATCGTTTCGGCGTGCAGCGCATTTTGTGCGTCGGCAGTGTTGCCGGCCTGGCGCCGCACAGCCGCGATCCGCGCATGATGTGCACCCTGTCGCTCTCGTCATCCCGCAAGCTGGCCGAAAAGATGGGCTTTCAGGTCAGCCAGTACGAAGGGCCGGGCAGCTTTGTGACGCACTTGACGCGCCGTGCCGTTGAAAAAGACGTGGAGCTGATCAGCCTGGTCGCCGAAACCCCCGCTTACCTGCAGGGCTACAACCCCAAATGTATTGAAACGATGGTACGGTGCGTGTCAAGCCTTCTGGGCCTGCATCTGGTCTGTGACGATTTGCGGGCACTGGGCGAAGAGTACGAAAAGCGCGTCAGCGAACTGGTCAGCGAGCAGCCGGAACTGGCCGAGCGCGTCGAGCAGCTTGAGCAAAGCTACGACAACGAAGTCTTCGAAACCGATCTGGACGACCTGAAATCCTGGCTGCACAGCCGCGGCATCCGCGTGGATTAACACTCTTATATAATTTTCTTTTTCAGCCGCAATGAATTCAGCACCACGTTCAGCGAGCTGGCCGCCATGGCCGCTGCGCCGATAATCGGATGCAGCAGGCCGAAAAACGCCGCCGGGATGGCGACGGCATTGTAAAACCACGCCCAGAAATAATTCTGTTTAATTTTACGGAACGTCTCGTTTGATAAGTTGATCGCCGCAATGACCCCGTCCAGCTCGCCTCGGATCAGGGTGATGTCGCCGGCTTCGATAGCGATGTCGGTACCTGTTCCCAACGCGATACCAACATCGGCCTGTTTGAGCGCGGGCGCATCGTTGATGCCGTCGCCGACCATGGCGATGATTCCGGCCTCGGCCTGGAGCCGCTTGATCTGACTGACCTTGCCGTCCGGCAGGACGTTGGCAATCACGTCGTTGATATTGGCCTTTGCGGCAATCGCTTTGGCGGTGCGCTCATTATCGCCGGTGATCATGGCGGTCTTGAGCCCCAGCCGCTCGATTGCCCCGATGACCTCGGCGGCGTTGTCCTTGAGGGTATCGGCCACCGCGACAATGCCGGCAAGGGCACCCTCAACAGCGACCAGCACGGCGGTTTTGGCTTCATTTTCCAGCCGAATTTGCGCATCGCCGGCCGCCGATGAATCGATGCCGTTGTCGTCCAGCAGGCCGCGGTTGCCGACGAATATCATTTTTTGCCCGATCCTGCCCTGTATGCCCTTGCCGGAGTGGGCATGGAAATCATCCACCGATTCAAAGGATATGCCATCGGCCTTGGCTCTTTCCACCACTGCCGCGGCCAGCGGATGCTCGGATTTGCTTTCCAGCGCCGCGGCATAGGCCAGGACATCGGTTTCGCTGAAATCGGCGAAGGTAACGATGTCGGTGACCTCCGGCTTGCCCTTGGTGATCGTGCCGGTTTTGTCAAAGACGATCACCTTGACGTCTTTCATCGTCTGTATGGCCTGGCCGCGTCGGATGAGAATCCCGCGCTGGGCGCCCATCCCCGAGCCGACCATCAGGGCCGTCGGCGTGGCCAGTCCCAGCGCACACGGACAGGAGATCACCAGTACCGCTGTCGTTGCCAGAATTGCCAGCGTCACGGTCGGGGCATCGAGATTGATCCACGGGAAATCAAAAAAGGCGGCAATCGATCGATGAAATCCCGGAAACAGCAGCCACGACAGAAACGCCCCGATGGCAATCAGGATCACCGCCGGCACGAAAAAGCCGGTAACTTTATCGGCAAATTCCTGAATCGGCACCTTGCTGCCCTGGGCCTCTTCGACCATTTTGATCACATGCGACAGAAAGGTGTCCTTGCCGACCTTTTTGACTTTGACTTTCAGAAATCCCTGTTTGTTGATCGCCGAACCGATGACGTCATCGCCTTTGGCTTTTTTGACCGGCAGGGATTCGCCGGTGGCCATCGATTCGTCCACGCTGCTTGATCCCTCGATTACAACGCCGTCTGTCGGGATTTTTTCGCCGGGCCGCACAAGCATCACATCATCGATCTTCAACTGCTCAATCGGCACTTCTTGTTCCTGTCCGTCCACGAGGATACGGGCGCTTTTGGCTCCCATCTCCAGCAGTTTTTTGATCGCCGACGACGCCCTGCCCCGGGCCTTGGCCTCCAGAAAGCGACCCACCAGGTGCAGCGCCAGTATCGACGCGGCCATCTCCACAAACGTCGTGATCGGATACCAGAACCGCAGAAAACTGAGTACATACGGCACGACCGAGCCCAGGCTGACCAGCGTGTCCATAGTGGTGCTCAGGTTCCGCGCTGCTTTGAGGGTGGCCTTGTGCGTGTCCAGCCCGGCGACAAAGATGACCGGAAACGCCAGCACCGCCGTGATGGTGAAATAATACGGAATCGCCACCCAGAACATGTCGATCATCATCAGCACCATGATCAAACCGGCCAGGACAGCGGCCAGCAGCATTTTTGAAAAAGCGCGTTTCATTTGCGCCGCTTCCCGATCCTCCGGCTTGTCGGCAACGTCATAGCCGGTCTTGCGAATGATCTGGACAATGCGCTCGGGGTCGATCACGTCGGGATCGTAGGCAATGAACGCCTGCGAAGCGGCAAAATTGACCCGAACAGAATCGATTCCCTGCTGCTTTTGGAGCGCCTTTTCGATATTGGCCCCGCAGGAGGCGCAGTGCATACCTTTTATGTTGAACTCGATTTGATTCATCGTCAGCTTCCTTTCATTTTTCCCCTATTTCTGGTTCGGTCCTGCCTCGGAATTCCGGGCGAATGCCGTACAGCAGCACATACATCCCGAAAAACATCGCCGGCCCCTCACTGAACCCGCCGACCACCTTACACCCTTATTCTGGCCACGTTTAGTCTTTTTTTATGAAAATATTACGGGGGTGTTTAGTCAACAAGGCGGCGATTTGGCGGCAATAATGCGAGTTTTATGGATATACAGAGAACACATTTTCTCAAAAACTGGGGTACAGGGATTCGAACCCCAACTAACTGATCCAGAGTCAGTCGTGCTACCGTTACACTATACCCCAATAAGTCTCTATAAAAAAAGTGTTTATGTTCGACCGGGAAATTTCTCTAT
>SKKI01000330.1 GCA_007121565.1 Phycisphaerae bacterium | reverse complement strand
GGTCTTCGCCGAGCAGGGACTGGATGTCATCGGACCCCTGGCCAAATATTTTGTGCTGGTCATCGTGATGCTGCTGGGCAACGCGATCATCGTTTACCCGATCCTGCTCAAACTGCTGTCGGGCTTGAGTCCGATCCAGATGTTCAAAAAGTTTCGTCAGGTGCCGGTCTTTGCCTTCAGCACCGCCAGCAGCAGCGCGACCCTGCCGATCACGCTTAAGGCAGCCGAGCATCAACTGGGCGTCCACCCGTCGGTCGCCTCGTTCACCATCCCGCTGGGCGCAACGATCAACATGGACGGCACGGCGATTATGAAGGGCATCGCCACGATATTTATCGCCCAGGCCTACGGCATCGACATCGGCTGGATCGGCTACCTGATGGTGATTTTGACCGCGACATTGGCCTCCATCGGAACCGCCGGCGTGCCGGGGGTGGGCCTGATTACGCTGGCGATGGTGCTCAAACAGGTCAACCTGCCGGTCGAGGGCATCGCCCTGATCATCGGGGTCGACCGCCTGCTGGATATGCTGCGCACCGCGGTCAATGTCATCGGCGACGCGGTCGTCACCTGCATCGTCGCCAAAAGCGAAAACCTGCTGGATGTCGCAGTCTTTAATCAACACGACAGCGCTTGAATTAGGAGACAATATGATGACCTCATCCGTACACTCTGACGCGTATTGGCCCAATACCCAACGGTACAGCAACATGGTGTATCGCCGTTGCGGTCGCAGCGGTTTGAAACTGCCGCTGGTCTCGCTGGGGCTGTGGCAGAATTTCGGCCAGGTCGATGATTTTCAGAACGGCTGCGCGATCATACGTACCGCCTTTGATCACGGCATCACGCATTTTGACCTGGCCAACAACTACGGCCCGCCGGCGGGCAGCGCTGAGGAAAATTTCGGTCGCATGCTCAAGACCGATCTGGCCGGCTATCGGGATGAGTTGATTATCAGCACCAAGGCCGGCTATCCGATGTGGTCCGGACCGTATGGAGACGGGGGATCGCGCAAGTACCTGCTGGCCAGTCTTGACCAGTCCCTGCGGCGGATGGGGCTGGCGTATGTGGACATCTTTTATTCGCATCGCTATGACCCTGATACGCCGCTGGAGGAGACTGCCGACGCGCTGGCCCAGGCCGTGCGGTCGGGCAAAGCGCTGTATGTCGGCATATCCAACTATCCGCCAGAACAGACACAACAGGCCGCCAAGCTGCTCAGCGACCGCGGCGTGGGGCTGCTGATTCATCAGCCCTGCTATTCACTGCTGTATCGGGATGTTGAACGGCAGGGACTGTTCGAGACACTCCAAGCATGCGGTATCGGGGCGATTTGTTTCAGCCCATTGGCCCAGGGCCTGCTTACGGATAAATATCTGGCCGGCCTACCCGCCGGCTGTCGCGCCGCCAAGTCGGGCAGCCCCCTCAAAAAAGAAACGCTTACCGACGCGCTGATTGAAACACTGAAGGCCTTAAACGCCGTCGCCGCCGAACGCGGCCAGAGCCTGGCCCAGATGGCACTGGCCTGGGTGCTGGGCCAGCAGGCGGTGTCCACGGTGCTTGTCGGCGCCAGCCGTCCCGAGCAACTGCTGGACAATCTCGCCACGATAAACACGCTGGAGTTCTCGGCAGACCAGATAAAACGCATCGAAACAATAGTCGCCGATACGTCCTTATAACGACAGATGCACATGCCGATGGGCGTGGCATTCGATATTGACCGCTGCCGGCAGCGAGGCGATATGGCAGGGGGCTGTTTCAACATGGACGGCCAGCGCGGTGGTATCGCCGCCCAGTCCCTGCGGGCCCAGGCCGGTGGCGTTGACCGCCGCCAGCAGGTCGGTTTCCAGTTGGGCGTAAAACGGGTCGGGATGTGTTGTGCCGATGTCGCGCAGCAGGGCCTTTTTGCTCAGCAGACAGGACAGCTCAAAATTGCCCCCCAGCCCGACGCCCACAACAAACGGCGGACAGGCATTCGGCCCGGCGTCCTTGACGACCTCGACAATCCAGTCTTGAACCTGTGCTTTGGATGCGGTGGGGTTGAACATCCTGAACCGGCTTTTGTTCTCGCAGCCGCCGCCTTTGGCCATCAGCCACATCCGCAGCGTATCGCCGGCGACAACGGTATGATGAATTACCGCCGGGGTATTGGTCGTGGTGTTCGTGCGCTGATTGAGCGGCTCGGCGACGATGCTCTTGCGCAGATAGCCCTGGTCATAGCCGGCGGCAATACCGTCATTGATCGCATCGGCCAGCGTCGCATCGGGCCTCTCGGCGGGCAAAACGATGCGCAGATCGGCCCCCTGCTCGACAAACACCACCACCAGCCCCGTATCCTGGCAGATCGCAATCCGCTCATCGGCGGCCAGTCGGGCGTTGTCCAGAAGCTGATCCAGGATGCGCCTGGCCCGGGCGCTGGTCTCGGTCTTACACGCTGCGCGCAGCGCATCGGCCACATCCGCCGGCAACTCAAACGCCGCCGTGACGCACGCCTGCCTCACCGCTCGAACAATCACATGATAATCAATGTCCCGGGCCATCAGTCGCTCGTTTCGCCGGGCCAGGCCGATTGAATCCGCTCATAGTCCCGGCCAATAGTGTTTCGAAAACTCTCTGAGATACGATGCCAGTCAAGCACATCGACACGAAAGGGAAGATCGGAATCCTCGAACGCTTCACTCAGACGGTTCAGCGTACTGCGGTCAATTTTTTCCGAGCCGATAATGATCAAATCGAGGTCCGAATGCGCACGTGCCGTATCGTCGGCCCGCGACCCAAAGACGCGCACCTCGGTGTTCGGGACCCATGTCTTCAGGATTGATCGAATTGTCGCCAACTGGTCGTCGGTTACCCTAATCATTGCGCCGCTCTATCGCCTCCAGCAAAGCTCGAGCTTCCGGCAAAAACGTCTTGGCCGTCTCAAGCACCTCATCGGCAACCTCCTGGTCGTATGTATGTGAGGTCATATTACGCGCCTGATGATAGTCCATCCACGCCTCGACATCGTCGAGCAGGCCGTTCTCGGCGGCCAGGCGAAACAACTCGCGGCGGTGTACACCCTCGGCAAACGACGGACCGTAATTGGACTGAAGCCAGCGTTTGATAAACTTCCAGCACAGCTCATAGGTAAACTCAAAATTCTGAATGACACCTGCCTTGACCGTATTCAGGACATCTTCATCAAAGCCGGGAATGCAGGGCGTCGCCTTGACCGCATGAACGGCCCTTTCAAACGAGTCAATTGCCTTCCTGAGGCTGTCTAAATTCAACGGCATAGCGCATCAATCCTTCCAAATCAGGGGATGTCGGTTTTGTTACTGAGCCACACCCCCTGCCCCTGCGGCATTTACGGAATCTGCACCTCGAAGCTCTTGTGCCGTGTATTGCCGACATCGTCTGCCGCCCGGACGGCAATCACATTGGGCCCGCTGTCCAAGCCGTTAATACGAATGGTAAACTGCTCTTCGAGCGTGTCATAGATCAAATCCTCGGGCAGTATGCTGATCCACTCGTCGCTGCTGTTGACGGTGTAGGCCGCCTTGCCGATGACCGTCAGCGCGTCGCGCGCCGTCAGGCGCAGCAGGACACCGCTATCTTCGACGGCCAGTTCTGTTTTCTCAATCACCGGCGGGGTGTTGTCAATGACCACCGGATCGCTGATGCGCGAGCCGGTCAGCGCCGTGGCCGGACTGTTGCTGCGGCGGTCATCGGCGGTGACGCGGATTTCATACCGCCCATCCGCAACGGTCCGGCCGTCCCATTCAAACCGGGTCTGCTCAAGGTCTTCTTTGAACGTTATCCAGCGGCTGCGGCCCACCTGCCTGAAGGCCAGGTGATAGATCAGGTCATCGTCGTTGTCGTCCTCAGCGGCAAAGTTAATGTCAATCACGCCGGGCTTGTTCTGGTCGCGCGAGCGGACGGCTCGAACGCTTGTGACGCGCGGCGCCAGGTTCGGCACAACATGCGAAACGGCCGCTTCGCGCACCACGGGCGTCTTGTCATCGGTCGATGTGCTCAGTCGCAGACGATACTGCAGGAATCGTCCGACCGGGCTTTGCAGGCTGGTCGGGCCGGTCAGTGGCCGCTCGTCGCTCCACGGCGAGAACGTCGGGTCGTTGGGATCGCTGACGTTGCCGGTGCGCGAGGCGACCCGGATTTGTGAGCCGGCCGGCACATCCGCTTCCAACTGAAGCGTGCCCCAGCGGGCCGGCTGCTTGGCGTCGATAAGCTGCGATCGGAAAACGCCTTCGTGTTCATAGCCTTGCTCCAGGCGTATCAGCCGCGCCGGGTTGGACAGCCCCAGGTAAAGCCGGTCGTCGCGTTCGACCAACGCCGTCACCTGGGCCGAGAGCGCGTCCTCATAGACCATGCTCTTTTCTTCCGTGGCGGGATTGATGGTAAACAGTTTCCCATCGCCGCCGGTGCCCAGCCAGAGCACCTCGTCGCGGCTGATCATCGCATAAAAGACCGCCATCTCGCTAAAGAGAGTCGTGACAAACCCCTCGGGTGTGATCTTGTAAATCTGCCCGGCGGTGCGGGCCGTCGGCGGCTGCGGCGGCTGCGGCGTCGGGCGACTGGCCGGCTCATCGTCATCGGCATCGCTGCTGGCGGTGTTGAGCCGAACCGTCTCGTTGTCGTCATTGCCGTCGTTGTCGGCGTCTTCACCAGCAGGCATCACCGCTTCGGGACGGCCGGGCAGCCGGGCCATGGCGGCCGCTGCGGCGCGAAGCTGCCCGGCGGCGGCCTGGGCACTGGTCGCGGCGGCATAGACATTGCCCTCGGCGTCGGTCAGCAGGGCCGTGATTTCCGTCTGCTCGGATTCATACAGCACCGAGGCCCCGGAGCCGTCCAGCGGCAGCTTGTAGACCACCCCCCGCTGGTCGGCGCCGGCATACAGCACATCGCCGTCAATCGTCATTGACAGGATATTTTTGTCCGGCGTGTCGTAAAAGATTTCCGCGTTTTGACAAAACGG
>SKKI01000250.1 GCA_007121565.1 Phycisphaerae bacterium | reverse complement strand
CATACACCTCGTTCGGCTCGACCCAAGTGGTGTGCCGCTTGCTTTCACGTATCGCCTTGAGCATATACGCCTTGACGCGATCCAGAAATGTGTTGGCAAAGGTCTGCTCAAACGGCATCGCCCCCAGCAGTGTCTGGTAGATCAAATATTCATCGTTGCGGTCGGGCAGCAGCGCGCCGTTGTGTTCGGTTTTGTACGGTTCGTTGATCCGGCTCCACTGGCTGACCTTTTCAAACCACACCTCGGGCATCTCGGACAGGACATTCAGCCGGGCGCGGACATCCTCGCCGCGTTTGCTGTCGTGGGTGGCGGTGGCGTTCATCGCGTGCGGCCAGCGGGCGCGGCGCTGCTGAAGATACGCGACAAACCCCTCGGCACTCTGGCCGAACAGATGCGGCGCACCGCCGACTTCATTGAGCGCCGCCAGCGGATGATACATATACAGCAGCGTATCCTCAAACCCTTTGGCCATTATCGGGCCGGTCAGTTGCTCCAGTCGCCTGATAAACGTCGCGGTCTCGGCGTCAAGGGGCCCGGATCGGTCGCCCGACAGCGGCAGCAGTTCCGTGATGGTTTTGATCTGCTCAGCCTGCGCCGGTTCAAATCGCACGGCCGTCTGCACGGCCTGACGGATGCACCACCGGTCATACGTCCGAAAGCCCCGGCCGTCAAAATAGGTGCGGTACACCGGAAATGCCGCAATGATCGCGCCCAGCGCCGCCGCAAGCTGCCGGTCATCATCCCTGTCCAGCAGGCCGCACAGACGGCGCGTCAGTCGGCGCAGATCCGCGGCCATGTACGTTTTCAAAATCAGTTGCTTTTTGTCATACAGCAGCCGCTCGTAGTCGAGGCGCTGGCCGATAAAGGCCTGATAGCCGGACAGAAATGCCGCCCGATTGTGCCGGTCGCAAAACAGCGCGTTGACCTGAGCACCGAAGTCATAGCCGGTGGTTCCGGCAATCGGCCAATCCTCGCAGAGCGGCTCGTCGTGTTCGAGAATCTTCTCGGCGACGATATACGTCTCCGGACAGGCCTGCCGCAGCCGCTGCAGGTACCGCCTCGGGTCGCACAGCCCGTCAATATGATCAATCCGCAGCCCGGTAAAATGCCCCTGCCGCACCTGTTCGATAATAAGCCGATGCGTCGCGTCCATCACCGCCTGATCCTCAACGCGCATTGAAATCAGGTCGTTGATATAAAAAAAACGCCGGTAATTGATCGTTTCATTGGCCGTTTTCCAATGGGCCGGCACATAGTACTGCCCGTCCAGCAGCGCCTTGATGGTTGCTTTGCCCTCGGGACCCTGCGAGACCTTCGCCAGTTCACTGTCGCTCATCTCGGCAAAAGGTTGAGCCGAGGGCGCGTTCAGCGGAAAGCGGTTGTCATAATAGCACACCATCGGGCGGCCGGCGTGTCGGGCCAGCGTGATTTCGCCGCTGTCCAGTATCTCCTCCAGCGGCGCGCCGAGGACGGGAATCAGCACCTTGCCGTTCAGTGCCGGGTCCGGATCGTCCCAGTCGATGTCAAAGAATGTGTAATAGACGCTCTGCTCGCGCTTTTCAAGCACGTCCATCAGAATCGCGTTGTCCGGCGAAAAGGCGGTATGGTTGGGGACGATATCCTGCAGCCAGCCCAGGCCGAGCCGCTGTTTTTCCCGCATCAGAGCGGCAAACGCATCCTGCCCGCCCAGCTCGGGATTCAGACGGTTCGGATCGGTTACATCATACCCGTGCGCAGACCCTTTGACCGCTTGAAAGATCGGCGAGGCATAGACGTCGCTGATTCCCAGGCGATGCAGATAGTCAAGTATCGCGCCCGCGTCGCTGAAGGTAAATCCCGAATGAAGCTGAAGCCGATAGGTTGCCGAGACAGGTCGCATAGGTCATTCCTTCCATTAAGCCATTGATGCGGTTTGCAGCAGAACGATACTGCGTCCGGCCGGTTTGATAGTCTGTTCGCCGCGAATCTGCCGAGGTATCGCGGCGCCGGGGCCGTGCCAGTGCCGATGCGCCGAGTCGAGCAGAACAGTCCAGTTGTCCGCGGCCTGTGGCAGGTGATGACGGCAGGCTGCCCGGCCGAAATTCATCAGACAATACCAAACGCAATCGCTGAATGCTCGCCGCCAGATCAAAAGCTGCGCCGCGCTGTCAACCTCGACCGTCAGTTGCGAACGGTCTGCATAATGGGGCATCCGCTTGCGCAGGACAATCAGGTAGCGATAAAAATCAAACAACGCATTATGCGCCGGCTGATCGAGCAGATGCCATTGCAGGCGGCAGCGCTGAAACGTCTCGACGGCCTGCGGATCGGGACACTCGGCGTCGGTTTGAAAATGGCTGAACTCCTCGGCCCGTCCCTGCCGCACCGTCTTGACCAGATCCGGATCGTTGTGGCTGATGAAATACTGAAACGGCGCCGTCTCGCCGTATTCCTGGCCCATCCATAACAGCGGCAGATACGGCGAGAGCAGCACCGCTGCGGCGGCCAGCTTTTGCGTCTCGAAATCCACCAGCGCCGAGAGCCGCTCGCCGAGCATCCGGTTGCCCACCTGATCGTGATTTTGTATGCACACGACAAACTGACGGGCCGGGCGATGACGGGAAGAATTGCCAAAGCGCCGCTTGCGGAATTTTGAGTACTGCCCGGAATAGACAAATCCCTCTTCAATCGCCTTGGCCAGATGCTCGACCGACCCGTAATCGCCATAGTAGCCTGTCGTCTCGCCGGTGACCAGGGCGTGCAGGCTGTGGTGAAAATCATCCGACCATTGAGCGTCCAGTTCGTAGCCGCCGGCCTTGCGCGGACGGATCAGCCGCACGTCGTTCAAGTCGCTTTCGCCGATGAGCAGCAGCGGGCGGCCCAGCTTCTTTTCCAGTTCCTGAGCGCGTCGTTTTAACGCCTCGATGAAATGCGTCGCGTTCATATCGAAAATCGCGTGCAGCGCATCCAGCCGCAGCGCGTCCAGGTGATAGTGTTCAAACCAGAAGAGCGCGTTTTCGATGAAATAATCCCGTACCGGATCGCAATATTGGTCATCGAAATTCAGCGACCGGCCCCAGGGCGTCTGGTAGCGGTCGGAAAAGTACGGGCCGAATTCCTGCAGATAGTTGCCCTCCGGCCCCAGATGATTGTAGACCACATCCAATATCACCGCCAATCCCCGCCGGTGGGCCGCGTCGATGAATCGCTTAAAGGCCTCCGGCCCGCCGTAGGCGTCCTGCACCGCATAGGGATACACCCCGTCATAGCCCCAGTTACGGTCTTGGGGAAACTGCGCCACGGGCATGACCTCAACAGCCGTGATGCCCAGCTTGCACAGATAGTCCAGTTTTTCAATCGCCGCGTCGAAGGTGCCCTGCGGCGTGAATGTGCCGATATGCAGCTCATAGATGATGTAATCGCCCAGCGCAACCGGTTCAAAATCGCCGTCGGTCCAGGCAAAAGACGAATGGTCAATCACTTCGCTGGGGCCGTGGACGCCCTCGGGCTGGGCGTGCGAGGCCGGGTCGGGCCGCTCAATAGGCTCATCACTGCCGTTATCCAGCCGGTAACGATACTGCGCCCCCGGCGGCACGTCGCTTAACAGCCCCTGCCAGTAGCCAAACTCCAGACGCTCAAGGTCTTCGATTCGTTCATCCGGACTGAGCAGGTGTACCTGCACCGCCTTGGCAAACGGCGCCCAGACCGTAAATTGACACTGCCGGTTGCCCATATACGTCGCTGCGGTTCTCATTCTCGCCTCCATTGCCGGGGTACCCCGGTCTCGGCCGACAGATGCCCCAAAAAAATCACATTCCATCTGTTTAACGTATTTGTTTTTCTCTACTACGTGATTATACCACCGGTGCCCTTCACATTTGAAGCACAAAAAAACAATTCATGCATAATAGCTTGAAAGTCCGATATTAATGTGTATGAACCAAGACGAGATTATACTGGAAAAGTATCAAATGCTTGCACCGGCGGCAGCAATGGTTCGCGCACTCCTTTGAAGAATATAAAGGATGGTACACAATAACAGCATGGATTCGATTTATAATAGGGGTTTCAGCTAAGTTTGACCTATTCGTGTAAAGGAACGCTTTATGCTTAGGCACTGGTTTCGGATCATTCGGACGGTTGTGATGGCGGTGGGGGTGTTGTTTGCGTTTTTTGCCGTCATTGAGGTGCTGCGGGCCTATCAGACGCTTTATGCCCTGCATCCGTGGGCGGGATATGCGTTTCTGGCGGCCATCGCGGCGGCGGTGCTGTGGCTGGCGTGGTACCTGTGGGTCAATCTGGCGGCTGTGCCCAGGGCGCTGCGGCCCCCGGCGATTGCCGACCCGGCGACGGCGACAGGCCGCCAGCTCAAAAAATACCTGCTCTATCTGCGGCGGTTCGTGGGGCGGCTGGCGGACAACCCGTCGGTGCCGGTCGGCAAAAAGGCGCTGCTGCAGGCCGGGCTTGAGCAGATTGACCGGACCCTTGAGGACGCGCCCGGAGACGAGGCGATGCGGGCACGGATTGAGTGCGTCGAGGCCGAGACCATCCAGCCGGTATTGGCCGAGATTGACGACCAGGCCTCGCGCCAGGTGCGCGACTCGATGCGGGATATCATGATCGGCGTGACGCTGAGCCCGTACAAATCCGCCGACCTGTTCATCGTGATCTATCGCAACCTCGTAATGACCATCCGCATTATCCGGATTTACAACGCCCGCCCGGCCGCCGTGGAGCAGTGCCGGATCATGCTGGATATTCTCAACGTAGTCGCCACGGTCAACTACATCAACATGGGCAAAAAACTGATCGAGGATATCGGCTCGCACGCGCCGTTCATCGGGCGGTTTGTCGATGACATCGCCCAGGGCATCGGGGCCGGCTTTATGACCACGATCGCCGGCCACGCCGCGATGGGGCGGTGTCGGGCCTTTCGCGGCTGGAACGCCGCCGAGGCCAAGCGCCATCTGCTCGGCCATGTGGGCGATTTTTACAATGATGT
>SKKI01000033.1 GCA_007121565.1 Phycisphaerae bacterium | reverse complement strand
GGCCCGACAATACCGTCATCTTATTCAAATTACGCTCGGCAGTTCTCAGGGTTTCATGAAAAACCTGTGAGGAATGCCTGCAAAACAAGAGTCTCACCATCTGGATAGTTGGTCGAGTTCGGCTTTGGCGGCGTGCAGGGTCTGGGCCTGGCCGATAAGACTCAAGTGGCGATGTTGCCGTTGGGTAAAGCAGACAGGCTGTTGAGGGTCCATTGAATCCACTTTGAGTGCCGCCAGGATCGCGCTGTTCAACGGGTCCAGCCCATCTCCGGTCAGTGCGCTGAGCAGCACCCACGGGTGTTGGCTGGTCGGCGTAAAAACGTCTTTTTCTGCCCATAGATCGCTTTTGGTAAAGACTGTCAGGCACGCGCCCGTGTTGCAGGGCAAAGGACGGGTGTGAGGCTGCGTGCAATCCTGGATATTCAGGACCAGGTCACACGTTTTCAGGGTCTTCAGGGCCGTTTTCTGGGCAGCGCGATCCAGGCTGTTTGCGGCAGCCAGGGTGTCATTCAGCCCGGCGGTGTCAATCACTTCAGCACGCAGCGGGCCGATGCGGCAAGTTGTTGATATCCAGTCCCGTGTGGTACCGGCAACATCTGAGACAATGGCGGCCTCCTCGGCGGCCAGTCGGTTCAGCAGTGTACTTTTGCCGCTGTTGGGCGGGCCGACAAGAGCGATTCGCACGCCGTCGATCAGATATCGCGCCGGCTGACTGCGCTGACGTATATCGTCACTTTCTTTTCGTAAGCGATTTATATCTATAGACTTACACTCAATCCACTGGGCCGCCCACCCCGAGAGGCCGCCGGTTATCTGCGCCGCGAGCAGTTCAACGGCTTCAAGCGTTGCCGCCCCTGCCATCGCCAGTTTCGCCTCGGCCTCAATCGGTGTTCGGCAGGACGCGTTCAACTGAGCCGTCCAGAACGACTCGGCGGTTCGGAGCGTCGCGCCGCAGTGCCGGCAGAGGGTAACGATGTGCTCGACCAGCAGCGGATTGCCGTGACAGTGCAGCACAAAGCACTCGTCTTGTTCACAGGCCGCCACAATGCTGTCAATGACGGTTTGGCCGTCTTTCAGTGTTCCGTGTGCCAAGTGTCCGCAATCCGGCACCGATGCACTGAAAAGCCGCCGCATAATCGCAGAGGCCCCCTTGCCCCACAGCGCAATACTGGCAATGGCCGCCATCCCCCCGGCCGTCAGCACGCACACGCCGGGCGGACAGAACGTTGTGTCTAAATGTCCCGTATCATCCATAACAAAACTCATACTCGAAAATCACACTCTTGAAAAGCCCTATTTCTTTTAGCTTTTATTTGAGATTTTTTACCGGATTGAGTACAATAGTCCAATCGAATTAAACGTCTGTATTACAGTACAGGTTTTATGCGTAAACTGTAAATTACCGGCACAACGCCAAGCCCGGTTCAATGATGAAAGGACTGCCAACATGAAAAAGTACTGTCTCGTCACACTTTTTCTGATCGTGAGCGTTTGTCTTTCGGCTGTCGTTGCGGACGAAACGAGCACCGAGACCGAATATCTGGCCATCCTGCTCGAGGGCAAAAAGATCGGTCACGCCGCACATACGCGCACCATCGAGGGTGCCAAAGTAACCACCAGCGAGCATCTGTCTATGACGCTGGGTCGCGGCGGGCAGGCGGTCAAGATTGAATCGACCGAAACCCATATCGAAACGCTGGACGGGAAACCGCTGGGCTTTGAGATGCGCCTGGACATGAGCGGCATGGAACAAAAGCACATCGGCAAGATCGCCGACGGCAAAGTCACCATCACCACCGAGATCATGGGCCAGCCCCAGCAGGTTGAGATGGACTGGCCTGCCGGGGCACTGCTGAATCAGGGCATGCGATTGATGCAGCAGCAGCGCGGGCTTGAGGAAGGACAATCCTATGAGGTGGATATCTTTCGCCCGGATATGCAGACGTCGCTAACCGCCCGGGTCGATGTCGGCGGTTTGACCGAAGTGGATTTGTTCGGACGCATCACGGAACTGACCGAAGTGAAGGTTACGATGATGGTTGACCCGCAGGCCATCACTGTCACCAGCTATCTGGATGAGCAGCTCAAAGCGCTCAAGTCCCTGGTGCCGATGATGGGCATGACGCTGGAGATGATTCACTGTGACAAGGAGTTCGCGCTGCGCGATGATGACGTGGTGGATTTCCTGGATCGCCTGAGCATCAAAAGCCCCAAAGAGCTGAGCAATATCGGTCAGATCAAATCAATCCAATACGAGCTCAAACCTACCTGTGAAAACGACATCACTATTCCGACCACCTGCCACCAGACCGTCAAAGCCGAAGACGGACGTTTCCTGGTGACTGTTGCGCGGAATACTCCCCCGGCCGATACGCCGCTGCCGTATACCGGCGACAATCCCGAAGCGCTGGCGGCGATGAAGCCGACTGCATATCTGCAAAGTGACGACGAAAAGGTCATCGAACTGGCTCAGGCCGCCGTCGGCTCGACCACCGAGACGCTCAAGGCCGCCCGCCAGATCGAGTCGTTTGTCGATGGGTACATCACCACCAAAGACCTGTCGGTCGGATACGCCTCGGCGGCGGAAGTGGTACGAAGCCGTCAAGGCGACTGCAGTGAACATGCCGTGCTGGCTGCGGCGATGTGCCGAGCCGTCGGTATTCCGGCCCGGGTGGCTTGCGGAGTGGTCTATGTCGACTCGTTTATCGGCCAGCGGACAGTGTTCGGCGGGCATATGTGGACCGAAGTCTTTGTCGGCGACCGATGGGTCGGGCTGGATGCCACGCGTTCGCCCAATGGATTCGGCCCGGGACATCTGACCCTGGCGGTTGGCGACGGCAACCCGTCAGACTTTTTCAGCTTGGTCAATACGCTGGGATGTTTTAAGATTGAAGCGATCACGGTTCAGGCAAAACCCAATGAAACCGACGATTAACAATTTGACCAGCTCACAGCAGCGGGAGTTCCTAAAGGCGCACTTTAGCCCGTTTGTCTCCGACCAGAAAAAGGGACGTTCCGGCGGGCCGGTCGAGACGCCGCCGCCGGCCCAAGCCGAACGAATCGCGCTGCCGCCGGCCAAAACGCTGACCTGCGGGCAGATGCCGGTGTGCCAAGCCATCGGCCGGCGCCGCAGCCGACGCAAATTTTCGAAAATGCCGCTGACCCAAGAGCAACTGGCGTATCTGTGCTGGGCCACACTGGGCATTCAAAAGGTTTTCGGCCACGGCCAGGCGGTCTATCGCACCGTTCCATCAGCCGGCGCGCGGCACGCCCTGCAGCTTTACCTGGCCGCCGGTAATGTGGACGGACTGGCCAAAGGTCTGTATCGTTATATGGCGGTTGACCATGAACTGGTCCAATTGCGCAACGATGACGCCATGCCGGACAACGTCGCCAAGGCCTGTTTTGACCAGAACTGGATGGCCGGCGCCGGGGCGGTACTGATCCTGACGGCGCTGCCTTACCGGATGGAATGGCGGTACGGCCCGGCCGCGGCCAAACTGATTGCGCTGGATGCCGGACACGCCGGCCAGAACGCCTACCTGGCCGCCGAATCCATCGGGGCCGGCGCCTGTGCGGTCGCCGCTTACGACCAGCAGCAAGCCGACCGCCTGCTCGACGTGGATGGACACGATGAGTTTGTCATTTATCTCATCCCCGTCGGCAACGTATAGCTTACTCAAGCTGACCAATGGTCAGCTTGAGAAGTCAAAAATTAAAGTGCAAAAGTCAAAATTGTGGAATCCGCCTTTGGCGGATAGCATTTTCAAGAACGACTTGAATGTCTTACAACATGTTTAATCATCTTTGGTTAAGGTAAATTGTTGCAGTTTATCGGTCTGTTTGAGTAGCTTAGTCGTTTTGATGTAATACGAAAGGAATGTGACGATGACCCACAATCAATGTCAAGGACACGACCGGCATCTGTGCCGCCTGCACCAGCAGGAGATTCACAAAAAAGACCCCGCCGCTTACGCCAAACTGGTCAGCGAACCCAAATACGTCTGCAAAAACTGCGGCCGTGTCGCCGCTGAAAAAGCCAGCCTTTGTTCGGCCGTGATGCTCGGCTCGTGGGAAGAATAATCACCCCTTGCCACCTTGCTTCCTTGGCGACGGCAAATCTAACTCGCTGTAAAGCCAGGGCTTGTCAGCCCTTGGCGCATGGCATATTTTGTCAGCCCTGCGATGTTGCGAATCCCCAGCTTGCCCATGATGTGTTCGCGATGTGAATCGACTGTTTTAGGGCTCAACGACATAATGACAGCGATTTCTTTTGTGGTGTGGCCTTCGGCGACAAGCTGCAGAACTTCGCATTCCCGACCGGTCAGACCATCCGGGGGCACACTGTTGGGGTTGGCAAGCAGGGTGGCATAATCCGAAAAGACAACCTTGGAGATACCCCTGCATAAGAAGGTCTGATCATTCAGCATGGCCGCCAACGCATCCTGTAATTCGGAGAATGCCGATTCTTTGAGCATGTAACCGTCGGCGCCTGCTTTGATCATTTTGGCAACAATCGCCCCCTCGCAGTGCGCCGATAGAGCCATGACTTTAAGTGTGGGATGCTTTTCCTTCATCTTTTGGGTGGCCTCAATCCCGTTGAGATTCGGCATACCGATATCCATAATCACCACATCCGGCTTTAGCACATCGACAAGCTCCAGTGCGGTCCGCCCATTGGCAGCCTGCCCGACCACCCTGACATCGTCGCATTTGCCAAGCAGTGCGCACATCCCTTCGCGCATGATCTCGTGATCATCTACAATCAATACGTTTACAGCCATAATCATCCCCTTCAAAGCCAATAGTGCATTGAATATACATTCAATATATACAAATTACCACACGCTTTCAATGGTTTTATCGGAATTTTTTATTACCGTCCCGAAGTTTGGGACAATAACAAAAATTTCGGTATTAAGGGTTGTTCGCACAGGGGGTGTTTTGGTACAATGGCTATTTAACCCAAACTGACCGATCCAGCATCTAAAATGTG
>SKKI01000034.1 GCA_007121565.1 Phycisphaerae bacterium | reverse complement strand
GGTGCAGGGTTCAAGCCCTCAGAAGGCCGGCCATGCGGCGAAGGGATTTTCCTGATTTACTTTTGGCGGCGATAGGATTAAGATGGCGGCCGGCGAGTTGAGACTTTTGTGGATTATGGAGAGTTTATGGCTGGTAACGGATTTACGCATTTGCATCTGCACACGCAGTATTCCCTGTTGGACGGGGCAATTCCTTCGGGGCGGCTGTTTGCCCGCTGCAAGGAGCTCGGGATGGAATCGGTGGCGATCACCGATCACGGCAATCTGTTCGGCGCGGTGGATTTTTACATGAAGGCCCGGGCCGCGGGCATCAAGCCGATCCTGGGAATGGAGGCCTACATCGCCCCGCAAAGCCGTCTGGAGCGGCAAAAAGGCGGCGGCGTCAAGGAAAACGCCTTTCACCTGCTGCTGCTGGCCGAGACCCTGACCGGCTACCGCAACCTGATGAAGCTCAGCAGTTTAGGCTATATCGAGGGCTTTTACTACCGCCCGCGGATTGACAAAGAACTGCTGGCCCAGCTCAACGAAGGCCTGATCTGCACCACCGCCTGCATCGCCGGCGAGGTCCCGGCCGCACTGAAGCGCCACGACACGGCCGCAGCCGAAAAGGGCGTCGATGACTACCTGAACATCTTCGGCCCGGAGCGGTTTTTCATCGAAATCCAGCAGCACGACGATGACGACAGCCCCCACGTGCGGCCGATGCTGATCGACCTGGCCGCCCGCAAGGGCGTCGGCCTGGTAGCGACCAATGACGTCCATTTCCTCAACGCCGACGATTTTGAGGCCCACAACGCCCTGTGCTGCATCAGCACCGGCAAGAAAGTCACCGATCCGGACCGGATGACGTACCCGCCAAGCGTGTATCTGAAAAGCCCGGACGAAATGCGGTCGCTGTTCGCCGATGTGCCCGAGGCCTGCGACAATACGCTGATGATCGCCGAGCGCTGCAATGTCGAGCTGGACCTGACCAGCCGGCACGCCCCGGTCTATACCCCCGACAACAGCCAAACCGCCGAGGACTACCTGCGCGAGCTGGTCTATACGAACGCCAAACGGCTCTACGGCGAAATCACCGACGCCATCCGTGATCGCATCGAGCGCGAACTGGACGTGATCATCGGCAAGGGCTTTGCCAGTTATTTTCTGATCGTCTGGGACGTATGCAACTTTGCCCGGCAAAACAACATCCCCGTCGGCGCCCGCGGCAGCGCCGTCGGCACGGTCGTCGGCTACTGCCTGGGCATCTGCGATGTCGATCCGATTCATTACGATCTGCTCTTTGAGCGGTTTATGGATCCCGAACGCGACGAGATGCCCGATATCGACATCGACATCTGCCAGGACAGCCGCCCGCGCACGCTCGAGTATGTCCGCAAAAAATACGGCCAGATCGCCCAGATCATCACCTTCGGCACGATGAAGGCCAAGGCCGTCATCCGCGACGTGTGCCGGGTGCTGGATGTGCCGCTGGCCGAGGCCGACCGGCTGGCCAAGCTGGTGCCCAACGAGTTGAAGATGACGCTGGACAAGGCGCTCCAGGTCGAGCCGGACCTGCAAAAGGCCTACGACGACAACGACCAGACCCGCCGTGTGATCGACATCGGCCGCCGGCTCGAAGGATTGACCCGCCACGCCTCGGTGCACGCCTGCGGGGTGGTCATCGCCGATGCGCCGCTGACCGACTTTTTGCCGCTGTACAAACAGGCCGGCTCCGACGATATCATCACCCAGTTCGAAGGCCCGACCGTCGAGAAAGTCGGCCTGCTGAAGATGGACTTCCTGGGGCTTAAAACTCTCAGCATCATCCAGCGGGCGCTGGATTTGATCAAGGACGTCCACAACCAGAACATCGACATCGAAAAAATCGACATCACCGACCAGAAGGTCTTTCGCGAGATATTCGGCTCCGGACGCACCAAGGGCGTCTTTCAGTTTGAATCCGGCGGGATGCAGGATCTGCTGATGAAGCTCAAGCCCGACCGGCTGGAGGACCTCATCGCCGCCAACGCCCTGTACCGCCCCGGCCCGATGGCCCTGATTCCCGACTACATCGACCGCAAGCACGGCGCCAAGTGGGACGTGCCGCACCCGATTATGCGCGAGGTGCTCGAAGAGACCTTCGGCATCATGGTCTATCAGGAGCAGGTGATGCGCATCTGCAACCGGCTGGGCGATATCCCGCTGCGGCAGGCCTACGCGCTGATCAAGGCCATCGGCAAAAAGAAGCTGGACATCATCGCCGCCGAGAAGAAACGCTTCGTCGAAGGCTGTGTCAAAAAAGGGTTGAAGGACAGCCAGGCCGAGGAGATTTTCGACCTGATCGAAAAGTTCGCCGGCTACGGCTTCAACAAAAGCCACGCCACCCGCTACTCCTTCGTCGCCTACCAGACCGCCTGGCTCAAGGCGTATTACCCGGTTGAATACATGGCCGCCCTGCTGACCTACGAAATGGGCAGCACCGACAAGATCGTCGAGTACATCGGCCAGTGCCGGGAGATGGGCATCGAGGTCACCCCGCCGGATATCAACGACAGCTTCGTCGATTTTACCGTGATTTACGATCAGCAGCACGGTCGCCCGGACAGCAAAGGCGTCATTCGCTTCGGCCTGGCCGCGGTCAAAGGCGTCGGCGAGCGGGCCGTCGAGCAGATCATCGCCGCCCGCGAAAAGGTCGGACGGTTCAAAAACCTGTTTCATTTCTGCGAAAACGTCGATATGCGCGCCGTCAACAAGCAGGTGGCCGAGGCCCTGATCAAGGCCGGGGCGTTTGACAACCTCGGCGGCAGCCGCGCCCAGATGATGGCCGGGCTGGAAAACGCCATGCAGCTCGGCGCCTCGATGCAGGCCGACGCCCAGAGCGGCCAGATGAATTTCTTCGCCGCCGGCGGCCTGGACGCCGATGACGACGAGGCCCACAGCCTGCCCGATGTGCCCGCCTGGCCGGAAATGCAGATGCTGACCTACGAAAAAGACGTGCTGGGCTTTTATGTCACCAGCAATCCATTAAGCCGGCACGCCGACATCATCGACGCCTACTCGAGCCTGCATACCAGCCAATTGAGCCATAAGCACGAGGGCCGCGAGGTCGTCATCGGCGGGATGATTGTCAAAATCCGCAACATCGTCACCAAAAACGGCCGCAACGCCGGGGCCAAGATGGCGGTCTTCGAGCTGGAAGACCTGCAGAGCAAATGCGAGGTCGTGATGTTCCCCAGGACACTGGAAAAATACGGCCACCTGATGGAGGTGGACAAGGTCGTCTTTGTCCGCGGCAAGGTGGACTGCAAACGCGAAACGCCCAACCTGCTCTGCGAAGACTTATACACCATTGAGGACGTAACCGACAAACTGGCCGCGCGGGTCTGGATTCGCCTGATGTCGATGAACATCACCGAAGAGGCGGTCAACCGGATCGCCGCGCTGTGTCAGAGCCATCGCGGCAAGAGCCCGGTGCAGGTCAGCATCCAGACCCCCGACGGCTGGCGCGTGATCGCCGCGGCCGACAAGAGCCTCAGCGTCCGGGCGGATGTCGACTTCTGCCGCAAAATCGGCGCCGTCGTCGGCCGCGAAAACGTCGAGCTGATGCGCAACTGACCGGTATAACTTTTTTCAGGAATTCACAATGTTTGCAATCCTGACCTTGTTCATTATCGCCGCCTTGTCGCTGGTGATCACACGCGTTGCAGCCATGGCCCTGATGGCAACCGGGTTATCCCGCGATGCGGCACGGTTTCAGGCCCGCTCGGCCTTTACCGGCTCGGGATTCACGACCCAGGAGTCCGAATCGGTGGTCTCTCATCCGGTCCGGCGACGTATCGTGATGATGTTGATGCTGCTGGGCAATATCGGCATTGCAACCGTGATCGCAACCATCGTGCTGACTGTCTTTTCCACTGCCGCATCCGAATACAAAGGGTGGTATATGCTGTTGCTGCTGGCCGGCATTGCCGCCCTGGTTCTGTTGGCGACAAGCCGCCGGGTCGAGTTTCAGATGAATCGGTTGATCGCGAAGGGATTAAAACGATGGACGCGCCTGGAGGTTATGGATTACGTCGCTGTTCTTCAACTCCGCAACGGCTATGCCGTGGGCGAGTTGAAGATTGAACCCGACGACTGGCTTGCCGGCAAGTCATTAGATGAAACGGAGCTGTCCAAAGAAGGCGTGCTGGTACTGGGTATCCAGCGAGACGACGAATATATCGGCGCACCGCGGGCCCGGGACCGTATTCAGGCAGAGGACGTCCTGGTGCTCTATGCATCCGCTGCGCATATCGCCGAACTGGACCAGCGTATCGCCGGAACCATCGGCGAACAGGCCCATCAGCATGCCGTCCAGCAACAGGAAGCCAAAAGGAAAGCCAAAGAAACATCACAGCCACCCCCGTAGCCGCTGCCCGGCGTATCCGCCCTGTCCACCAAAACCGCTAATCCGAAAACTCTATCTCTCTCTGAGGCGTCGCTCGGACCACGCGCGGCGGCTGCCGCATCGCCCCCCGCACAGCATAATCAGATATATGAGATGGCGCTGCTGAAACAACTTTAATGCCCTCGCGGGAAAAATGGCCTTAACCCGCAGGGCGAAAGAGTCTTTTTTCTCAAATCTCAAATCTGTAATTGTAAATTAATCGTCTCCACAAGCTCCCCTCCTGCCAAGGAGGGGTGGCCGCCGCAGGCGGACGGGGTGGTATCATTTCAGCCCGGCTTCAGCCGACTCAACACTTTTACTCTTTAACTTTCACCCTTTAACTTTCCCCGCCCCGCCGCCTTTCTCGTCATTCCCGCGCAGGCGGGAATCCAACCCCCTCAACAATTCTTAATTCTCAATTCTTAATTCTTAATTCAGTCATGAAGGGCAGTACCCCGAAGGGGTCAAAATAAAATAGCCGGGCGGCGCAAGCCCCCGGAAAAGACCCCCGCCAAAAGCCCCAACGGAGCGAAAGACCCTTTTTTCTCAAATCTCAAATCTGTAATTGTAAATTAATCGTCTCCACAAGCTCCCCT
>SKKI01000256.1 GCA_007121565.1 Phycisphaerae bacterium | reverse complement strand
TCGGACATCCCTTCAAAACAAGTCGCCCGTTTGCCTTCCATGATGCCGGCGGCGATCAGTAACTGCGGACCGTGGCAGATCGCGGCGATGGGTCGGTCGGTCTCGTAAAAGTCGGCGACGAATTCGACGACCTCTTGATCGTCGCGCAGGTTGGCGGGCGACTGGCCGCCGGGGATGACCAGTGCGTCAAATTCATCGACGGTTACATCGGCCACCGCCTTGTCGATCTGCACCTGCTGGTCGCTGTTGTAGGCTGTTACTGTTTCAACGGTCGGGCCAATGACCACAACCTCGGCGTGACGGTCCCTGAGAAATTCTTTCGGATGCAGCGTCTCCTCGTCGTGGAATCCTTCGGTGATCAGTATGGCGACGCTGTGGTCGGACAAATTTTCCGTGGGCGGAACCGGCTCTGTCGGCCGCTCACAACCGATGACGGCCAACACGACTGTGAGAAACCCACCCATGATCAATTTTTTTTGTGTGGTCAACATAATGTATTCTCCTGGCAAAAATCACGGTAATTGATGCTCATCTACGACTTTCCGGCCGGTCGAGGTGCTCGATTGCTGTCCAAGCGGCACTAGTCATTCTGCTCCGGTTGCGGGGGTTCTGCCGGATCTGGCGGCGGCAACATCGGCGCAGGCGGCGCCGTCGGCGGGGCATAATAAGGTGTTGTCGCATCCAGCGGCTCGACGTGGTCGACCAGCGCCACAGCAATTGCAGCCGAGAACATCGGCAGATCGTCGGGTACACGCGATGTAATAATGTTCTCGTCGCGCACCACTGGGCTGTCTTCATAATGGGCTCCGGCCTCGATCAGCTCGTCGGACATCCCCTCAAAGCATGTCGCCCGTTTGCCTTCCATGATGCCGGCGGCGATCAGTAACTGCGGTCCATGGCAGATCGCGGCGATGGGCCGGCCGGTCTCGTAAAAGTCGGCGACAAACTCGACGACTTCGTCAATCTCACGCAGATGGCCGGGCGACTGGCCGCCGGGGATGACCAGGGCGGAAAATTCATCGACGGTCACATCGGCCACCGCCTTGTCGATCTGCACCTGCTGGTCACTGTTGTAGGCCGTTACCGTCTCGACGGCCGGGCCGATAACCACGACCTCGGCGTGACGGTCCCTGAGAAATTCTTTCGGATGCAGCGTCTCCTCATCCTGAAATCCTTCGGTAATCAGTATGGCCACGCTGTAGCCGGACAAATCGTCTGTGACCGGGTGCGGCTCTGTCGGCCGTTCACAGCCGATTACGACGGTCGCAAGCGCCAACAAAACGCCTGTTAACAAGCTTTTGGATGTCGTGAACATAATGCGTTCTCCTGATAAAATTCCCTGATTATCGTATTGCACTCATATCGTGCTCTGTTCATACTACATGTGATTCTATTTGGCTTTTTTGTTCTGTGCCATAAGGAATATGCTTTAGTTTGGTAGGGGATATACTGAAAAGTTAGAGTATCACGGGTTTGGCAGCTATCTCAAGCAAAAAACACTTGTTTAGCGTGTTTTAGTGTGATATAAGTCTGCTTTGCGGAAATTTTCAACATTTGCTCAAGGAGATTAAAATGTTATCGCAGTTTGAAAAGACAGATTCGGCTGTATTTGATATTATTCATCAGGAAGAGAATCGCCAAGCCGCTGCGCTGCGAATGATTCCATCGGAAAATTATGTCTCAAAGGCGGTGATGCTGGCTACCGGAAGCTGCCTGACAAACAAGTACGCCGAGGGGTATCCCGGCAAGCGGTACTATGAAGGACAGGCCTTTACCGATCAGATCGAAGATTTGGCCAGGCAGCGGGCGATGACCCTGTTCGGGGCCGAGGGGGTCAATGTTCAGGTGCATTCCGGCTCGCCTGCGAACCTGGCGACGTACTGTGCGCTGGCTGAGGTCGGCTCGACGATTATGGGGCTGGCTTTGCCGCACGGCGGGCACCTGACCCATGGCTGGAAGGTCAGCTTCACCGGCAAATTCTTCAATTCCGTGCAGTACGAGCTGGATGCCAAGACCGGACGGCTGGATTACGACAAAATCGCCGACCTGGCCAAAAAGCACAAGCCCAGGATTCTCATCTCCGGGGCCAGCGCCTATCCGCGGGCGATCGATTTTACCGCGTTTCAGGAAATCGCCAAATCCGTCGGAGCGTATCATGTGTGCGATATGGCGCACATCGCCGGGCTGGTTGCCGGAAAGGTGCATATGAGTCCGGTTCCCTACGCCGATGCGGTCACCACCACGACACACAAGACGCTTCGCGGGCCCCGCGGCGGGATGATATTATGCAAGAAAGAGCACGAGGCGGCGATTAACAAAGCCGTCTTCCCCGGGATGCAGGGCGGCCCGCATATGCACACGATTGCGGCGGTGGCCGTTGCACTGGGCGAGGCGGCGACGCCGGACTTTGAGGCATACGCCAAACAGGTCGTGGCCAACGCCAAACGGCTGGCCGACGGACTGAAACGATTTGACTTTGATCTGGTTTCCGGGGGAACCGATAACCACTTGATATTAATGGACTTGCGAAACAAAGGGCTGACCGGAAAACCGTTGGCCAAGGCGCTGGATTGTGCCGGGATCGTCTGCAACTACAACTCCGTGCCGGGCGATACCGCCGGGCCGTTCAATCCCAGTGGGTTGCGCCTCGGCACCCCGGCGCTGACCACGCGCGGCATGAAGGAGCAGCAGATGGACCAGGTCGCCGAGTGGATCAATACCGTCGCCGACAATATCGACAACGAGGCGGTCATCGCCAAAATTACCGATGCTGTGCTGGAATTGTGTGCACAATTTCCCGTGCCCGAGCTTTTTGTCCAACGCGCCAATCAATAAGCCCCCGCTCAAGTATCCCCCTGTCGGCCGTTGGTGCCGGCAGGGGTGACATTCAGTGTTGTGCAAATTTTCCCAACTCAGCCTTGATTATGTGGCAGCGGTACGCTAAAATATCTCATGTCGTGAGTAAAATAGAGGGTTGCAAAACCACTAACGCATGGCCAACCAACAAGTTTGAAAGGAAGTCGTTATGAGTATTGAACTTAAAAAAGAGTACAAATACAGTCTTGTTGTTCCGACCAGTATGGGAGCACGCCTGACGCCGGTCAATGGCCAGCCGATGCACTGCGGCCAGATGCTGATGATGCAGGCTACCAGCGCCGAGACCAATGTCGCCAGCGTTGCATCCTATTTGGGCCTGCCGGTCAAAGTGTTGACCACGTTTGTCAAAGGCAGCCCGGTTGCCCGGTTTATCAAAGACAACCTGGCCAGTCGGCATATGGACTACGAGGGCAAAGAGGTCGATCAAGGCTGTCCGTGGGGCTATCGCCATCAATTCAATCTGGCCGACAGCGGCTGCGGCAGCCGCGGGCCGCGGGTGCATAACGATCGCGCCGGTGAGGTAGGGCGAACGCTGAACGTCAAGGATTTTGATCTGGATCGGCTGTTCGGCAAGGAAGGCGTTCAGCTCGTGCATATGTCCGGGCTGATTGCCGCCCTGTCGCCGGAGACGGGGACATTTTGCCTCGAGCTTGCTCGCGCCGCGAAACAATACGGCACGCGCATTTCGTTCGACCTGAACCATCGGGCCTCGTTCTGGAAGAATCGGGAAAACGAGCTGCGCGAGATCTTTACCGAGATCGCCCAGGCCTCCGACATCCTGGTGGGCAATGAAGAAGATTTTCAGTTGTGCCTGGGGCTGGAAGGGCCCGAGGCCGGGGGCAAAGATATTGCCGCCAAGATCGAAAGCTTCAAAGGGATGATTAACAGCGCCAAAAAGGCTTTCCCGAATGCGTCGGTGTTTGCCACGACGCTGCGGCAGGTTATCAGCGTCAACCATCATTTGTGGGGGGCGATCATGGCCGCCGGCGACAGTTGGCATGTTATCGAGCCGCGCGACATCACCGTCCTGGACCGCATCGGCGGCGGTGACGGGTTTGTCGGCGGGATGCTCTATGCGATTCTCAAAGGCTGGGCGCCGGAAAAATGGGCCCAATTTGGCTGGGCCACCGGAGCGCTGGCGACCACCATGCTGACCGACTACGGCCAGCCGGCCGACGAAGAGCAGGTCTGGAGCATCTGGGAAGGCAACGCCCGCGTCAAGCGTTAACCGACACGGCCACCTCTATCGCCGCCTCGGTGACGGTCTCGAGGGTGTCGGTTTCGGTGATGTCCAGCCAGTGGGTATTGCGGAAGGTTTTGAACCAGGTGCGCTGGGCCTTGGCCAGTTTGCGGGTGTTGATTTTGATCTGCTCAACGGCCTGGTCAAAGCTGCACTTGCCTTCCAGATGGGCGATGACCTCGGCGTAACCAATCGCGGCGCGGGCTTGCTTGCTCATCGGCTGCGGCTCGGCCAGCAATCGCTTGACCTCATCGAGCAGGCCCTCATCGACCATCCGCTTGACGCGGCTGTTGATGCGTCCGCTTTCGATTTCTTTCGGTCGGCGCAGGCCAATAACCTGCCAGTCGGATGCCGCCTGCGTTTCCCACTGCTGCTGCAGGGCGCTGATCGGGGTGCCGGTCAGTTCAAAGACCTCCAATGCGCGGACGATGCGGCGGCGGTCGTTCGGGTGGATGCGCGACGCAGCCTGCGGATCGACCTCGGTAAGCCGTTTGTGCAGGGCCGCCGAGCCGTCCTGGTCGATTTGCTCGCCCAGCCGACGGCGAATCGCCGCATCCGAGGCCGGCCCTTCGAACAGCCCATGCAGCAGGGCCTTGATGTACATCGCCGTGCCGCCGACGGCCACGACCTGTTTGCCGGCGGCCTGAATCTGCGCAGCCGCCCCCCGGGCCAGCTCCAGAAACCGATCGACGCTGAACGCCTCACTCGGCTCGACCACATCGATAACATGGTGGGCAATCTGCCGGCGTTTATCCGGCGGGGGCTTGGCCGTGCCGATATCCATCCGCCGGTACACCTTCATCGAATCGACGCTGATAATCTCACCGCCCAGCCGACGCGCCAGCTCAAAGCCCAATGCCCCTTTTCCTGAGGCGGTTACACCCAAAACCAGTATTTTTC
>SKKI01000324.1 GCA_007121565.1 Phycisphaerae bacterium | reverse complement strand
TGGGCTTGGGTATGGCTGTAAGTGCCTGTCTCTATGCGGGATACGACGCCTTCGGTGATCGACAACTGCCGTCCGCCGACCGGGAAGCCGGCGGTATGCACGGTGGTATTGACTCGGGGAATCGGACCAAACGACAGGGCGGTCATATCGTCAAAAAATGACGGATCGGCCACTGTCAGCACCGCCAGGTCGCAATCGTGTCCGACATATGCCACGCGCGCCGCATAGCGGCGGTCCTCGTACTGCTTGGTCACCTCGACATAGCGGGCATTGGCCACATTGTGGGCATTGGTCAGGATGCGGTTGCCTTCAATGATAAAACCGGTACCCACGCCGCGGCCCATTGGCTTTTGCTGCCAGGGCCGGACGTAGTCAAAGTCCTGGCGGACGACCATCAGCATCACGACGGATTTTTCATAAGTGCCTAAAAAATCGTCAATTGCGTCCAGTTCATCCGCCGCCGCGGGTAATTGAGCCAACCCCATCCCGCTCGTCAGACACACCAGCAGGGCAAGGACAATTGCGCTTTGGCTGTTTATTTGAACCATAATTATAGCCTTCGACATGAACACATAGGGTCTATTCAAAATCATAATGCTTACGCACCGGCTTCTCGACCTTCCAGATGCATTTTAATCCGTTTGGAAAAATGACATAATCGCCCGGTCCAAACGTGATCGCATTGCCGGTCTCGGGGCAGTCGGTCACCGTGACCTGCCCTTCGATGAGCAGACATTTTTCGGTTTGCGTATACTCCCATTCAAATTCACTGACATCACAGCTCCAGACCGGCCAGGTCCGACACGTCGCCTTTTCCTCGGCTGTCGGCTGACGCACGCGACAATCGTTTACAGTCGGCATCTCTATAGTCCTTCCTGACAGTACTGATAATGGAGTAATTTTCAGAAAAACAACACAGGACATATTACCAGAATCCGCACAGCACAACAAGGGCCAGGCGGCATTGAATCTTGTCATCGGGAAAATGGCTGCCTGACTGCGGCCAAAAACTGTGAAGGGAAAAATACGCTGTTGTTTTCGGTGCGGCGGTGGTATAATGAACCGTGTAATAATTAGAGTTTTTATATCTGAAACAATCGCGAGGTGTTGCGTTATGGCGATGAAATTATCAATGACCGGTCAGATGCGGATGGAGCAGCGGATGAAGCTGGCGCCGCGGATGATCCAGTCGATGGAAATATTACAGCTTCCGCTGCTGGCACTGCAGGAGCGGATCGAGGCAGAGCTCAACAGCAATCCCGTGCTGGAAGCCGGCGAACAGGCCCAGTCGCAGACCGACGGCGAGCCGGAGGCCGACTCGGACAGCACGCCGGATGAACAGGAACTGGTCGTCGGCGATGACAACGACCATGTCGAAGATTTTCAGCGATTGGATGCGATCGGGGAAGATTTTGACGATTACCTGAACAATACCGGGCCGTTGTACACCCAGCCGACCGGCGGCGATCCGGACAAAAAGATGGAAGCCCTGATGAATACCGCCGACCAGGGAAAATCGCTGGACGACTGGCTCAAAGAACAGTGGCGGATGGCCGATGTCGACGAAAAGGTGCGGGCCGCCGGCGATCTGATTATCGAATACCTTGACGAAAAGGGCTATCTGACCGCCGGGCTGGAGCAACTGCACAACGACGATAAGCACGCCTTTGACATCGAGCACCTGCAGGCCGCACTGCAACTGGTGCAAAAGCTTGACCCGCCCGGCGTCGGGGCGCGCGACCTGCGCGAGTGCCTGCTGATCCAGATGCGGCAGTTGCCGGAGGATTTGTCGTTTGAGAGCCAACTCATCAGCGACCACTGGGCCGAGCTGCTTGAAAACCACCTGCCGCACATCGCCAAAAAAATGAACTGCTCCGTCGAGCGCGTCAACCAGGCGATTGAACGGCTCAGCAAGCTGGATACCTCGCCGGGGCTGGTGGTCGGGCGCAACGACAACTACCCGATCAACGCCGATGTGATTGTCGAGCCCAACGACCAGGGCGGTTATGACGTGGAACTGACCGATTCGTTTGCGCCGACGCTGCGGATCAACAGCTTTTATAAGAAAATGGCGCGCAATCGCAAAATTGACAACGAAACCCGCGAGTTTCTGCTGAAAAATATTCGCTCGGCCCAATGGTTTATGGACGCCATCGAGCAGCGTAAAAACACCCTGCTCAAGGTCGCACGTGTGATCGTGCGGCATCAGCATGATTTCTTTGCACGCGGCAAGCTGTATCTCAAGCCGCTGCCGATGGCCGTCATCGCCGAGCAGGTCGGCGTGCATATCGCCACTGTTTCGCGGGCGGTGGCCGGCAAGTACGTCCAGTGTCCGCAGGGGATTTTGCCGCTACGGAGCTTTTTCAGCGGCGGCCTGGAAAACGGCGACGGCCACCAGCGCAGCTATGACGCGGTCAAAGCCAAACTCCAGGACATCGTCGATACCGAAGACAAGGCCAAACCGCTTAACGACGATGATATCCGCGAAAAACTGGCCGCCGCCGGCATGGGCAACATCGCCCGCCGCACCGTCGCCAAATATCGCAAACTCCTGAACATCCCAACGGCCAAATTCCGACGGAAGTATTGACAGCCGTTAGGCTTTAACCCTTTGGTATCATATGAATCAAATCATGTTCCATCGCAAGCCAAATGCACTCATTGGCAAGTCTCGGCGGTATTTCGGGACAATAACGATACCACCATCGGACAAACTTAACTTTATCTTCGGGAATTGTATCGCCATGTCTCTGATTTACATATCCAACAAATGCGATGTGAAAAGCATCATACTTGAAGGAGTCAAAAAGCTCCGTTTTTCGCTCTTTCCAAAGCCATAGCTGCCAATCGCATATCATGTATGGAGCCATTTCCGGTCCGACCAGATAGAACGTTTTTTCAAGTTTTTCACATAGTACTTCCTCAAGTGATTTTCCAACCCCAACACATTGACGAAAATTGCGCGGCGGAAATTCCTTTTCACCTAAGACCGAGCATTGATGTTTCAGCCAATTTCTGAAAGAATAATTGAACGTTTGCAGCACAGCTGAATTATGCAACAATGCACGAATATACTTGTGTCCCTTGCGAAATGGAAACGTCTGAAAAGCCCGGGCAAGCAAAACTCCCGTCTCTCCGCCTGCTGTTTTTAGAATTTCATAGGATGTTGTGGTGTCGGTGCCAATACATCCTCGAAGCAAGTGATTACGAATCGATTCAATTTGCCACAATTGCCCCAGCTCTTTAACGCCAATACCTGTTTGTTTAAGGGGTATAAAATTCGGCGCAGGTTTGGAAAGTTCATCCACACCCGCAAATTCAGCGGCACGAAAACCCTGCATGTCTATACTATGTCCGAGGAATGCGTGCCAATTTAATGCTTCTTCTGAATCTTCAATTAAAATCGCAGAACGGTCGAGTATAAAATGTTGATACTCCTGCCATGCCCTGTTAAGCTCAGGGCAATTTGTCTCGATTGTTTTTGGTATAATCCTCATACGTCCCATATCCAGTCAGACGGTACGTCGGCTGAGCCAGTCGTTCGGGTCAACCTGAATCTTCTGCTTTGCGTCCATCATATGTTGTTGACGGACAAACGAAATTGCCCGTTTCATTGGCATTCCCTCGGAGAAAATGTCTTGCTGTTCGCTTGCCGTTCAATAGAAGAAGCTGTTTTGCTATTGCCCCAGTACTTGTCCCATTCTTTGTTGTGTTTTTCCAGAGATTTTGGGGACAATGTAAGGTGAAGCGTGGCGGCGATACCGGGAAAAACCATCAATAAAGCAAACCAGCCGAAGGTCAAAATGCCAAAAATAATGCCAAGACTTAAAAAAGCCAGAGCCCATAAAGCGTTCCCCTTGACTGTACGAGGAACCAACAGTATAGAAAACTTATAAATCCCTCTGATCGGATCAACCATGTTTTTCCCTTCTGATGAGTGCAAGTTGCTCACAAACAGCATTTTTGCAATCCAAAGCGGCATCTATGCGACTATTATACGAAACATAAAGAGTTAATCAAACACTATTTCACAAGCCTGAAAAAGATGTCCGTTGTCCAGAAATAAAATTCTTGCTTTTTTTGCGGTTTTCCGTATCGTTGGTATTTTGTGACAGGGGAGCGATGGGCCGGTGGGCCTGATCGCTGAGAGTTCGCGTGGTGCGAGTACCCTTTGAACCTGATCCGGCTCATACCGGCGAAGGGAGGCACACGGATAAGATTGACCGATTATCTTGAGCCTCTGCCGCCGGTGGAGGCTTTTTTGTTAAGCAGGACAGTGACATGGCCAAACGACTGACCGTCAACGGCATTGAAAAAGTATACGCTGCCGGTGCGCTGCCGGCGACGCTGGCCGATTTGCTGGCGGAGATGAATATTGACCAGGCGACGGTGGTGGCCGAGGTCGACGGGCGGATTGTGCCGCGTGAGGCGTTCGCAACGACAGCGCTGGCCGATGGAATGACGCTTGAACTGGTGCGATTTGTGCCGGGAGGATGATAGAGTGACCGATATACTAACCATTGCGGATCGCCCATTCAGCTCGCGGCTGCTGGTCGGCACGGGCAAATTCGCCTCCCATGCTCTCATGGCCGAGGCGATTGCCGCCTCCGGGACTCAGATCGTGACCGTCGCGCTGCGGCGTGTGGACATTGAAAACGAAAACGACAATATGCTGGCCGCAATTGACCGCGACAGGTATCTGCTGCTGCCCAACACCTCCGGGGCGCGGGATGCGGCCGAGGCGGTGCGGCTGGCGCGGCTGGCACGGGCGGCCTCGGGCATTGACTGGGTTAAACTGGAAGTTACGCCTGATCCATATTACTTGTTGCCCGACGGCGAGGAGACGCTCAAGGCCGCCGAGACGCTGGTCAAAGACGGCTTTGTGGTACTGCCGTATATGAACGCCGACCCGATTCTGGCCAAGAAATTACAGGATGTCGGCTGCGCAACGGTCATGCCGCTGGCCAGTCCCATCGGCTCCAACCAGGGGCTCAAGATGCGCTCGTCCATCCAGATCATCATCGAGCAGGCGACTGTGCCGGTGGTGGT
>SKKI01000027.1 GCA_007121565.1 Phycisphaerae bacterium | reverse complement strand
GACAGCCTGCGCTGCGCCGTGATGCGCGCGTCCAGCAGTTTGAGCGAACCGGCGGCGGCATTGCGCGGATTGGCAAACTCGGCCTCGCCCTGCTTGATGCGCTGGGTGTTCAACTCGGCAAACGCCCGTTTGGACATAAACACTTCGCCGCGAACCACCAGCTCAGCCGGAATCGTGCTGGCTTTCAGATGCAGCGGAATCGCGCGTATGGTGCGGATGTTAGCGGTCACGTCGTCACCCTTTGTGCCGTCGCCGCGCGTCGCCCCGCGTACCAATCGACCGTTTTTATACAGCAAACTGACGGCCAGGCCGTCAATCTTTGGATCGACGGTGTAGTCGCAGGCCTGTTCTTCCAGTCCCTTGGCGACGCGCTTGTCAAACTCCCTCAACTCGTCTTCGTTGTAGGTATTGTCAATGCTCAGCATCGGGACGCGGTGCTGGACCGAGGCGAACCGGTCAATCGGCCGCTCCGAAACCCGCTGGGTCGGCGAGTCCGGGGCAATCAGCTCCGGATGCTCAGCTTCCAGTTGCTTGAGCTGCTCAAACAGCCGGTCATACTCCCGGTCACTGATGTCGGGCGCATTTTCAACATAATACAAATAATCATGCCGCCGAATCTCATCGCGCAGACGTTCAATCCGTTTTGCCATGTCTGTGTGTGCCATTTCTTGCCTTTTTGTTCTTCTGTATCCGCCCTCATTATAACTGCGGCCCATTCCAATGTAAATCTCCCTTCGGCGGACTGCAAATCACACTATCCCCCCGGCGGGACGGTCAACAGTCGCCAGGCGCCGGCCAGGCAGACGGCGACAAACAGGCCGCGGACGACGTGGCGGTGCATCAGGTGCATCAGGTGGCCGCCGAGAAAGCCGCCCAGCAGGGCCGTCGGGATAATGCAGGCGGCGATAAAGAGCGATTCGGAGACGGCAATGCCGTGCCTGGGCAAGGTGGCGGTTTTGTAGATCGCCCCTATCCAGGCGATGCCGACGATGACCGAGGCCGAATTGCTCATCGCGCGCTTCAGCGGCAGCCGCAGAAAGAACTGCTGGGCCGGCGTGGCCACCGAACCGGCACCAATACCCAAAAGCCCCGCCGCCAGGCCGGTAATCGCGCCGATGCCGGTTGCGATTCCCTTCAATACCGGCGTTTGATAGGCATCCGGGTCGCTGCCGTTGACGCTGGGCATCGGCGTCGCAAACATCCGCGCCATGTTATAGATCGCCACCGCGGCCAGATACGCCCCGAACAGCCTCGCCAACAAATAGCTGTTGCGCCCGGCAAAAAACGGGACATTGCTCAGCGCTACCCCAAGAACGATGCCGATCATTGCCGCCGGAATCATCCGCCGCAGCACCGCCGGCACGAGCGTCCCGGCTTTGCGATGTCCGATGATCGAAGCCAGTGCCACGAAAACATTACAGATCATCGAAGCCGACTGGTACAGATGCTGATCTTCGCCGTAAAAAAGCACCAGCGCCGGAATCATCACCAGTGAGCCGCCGATGCCGAGCATGCCGCCAAAGACGCCCATCGCCAGGCCGATACCGATCAGAACGACGGGATCCACTACCGGCCCTCGGCGTCGAACAGTTCGGCAAATGTGGCCGCGATATCCTCGGCCGCGCAGAGCGTCTGGCCGATCAGCACCCCGCCGATGCCAAGGCGAATGAGCTTTTGGACATCCTCACGCGTGCGGATACCGCTTTCGGCGATCAGTTCGCGGCGCTGCTCAACCAGCCCGGCCAGTCGTCCGGTGGTGTTGATATCGACCTTCATCGTCTGCAGGTCGCGATTGTTGATGCCCAGCACGCTGTAATGCTTCTGCGGAAAGCCAAGCAGGCTTCGCACCTGAAGCAGCGTGTCGGCCTGGTGTACCTCGATCAGCGTCGTCAGCGTCAGGTCGCTGGCCAGAATCAGCAGATCAATCAACGCCGAGGGGGTCAGCGCATCGGCGATCAGTAAGATCGCATCCGCCCCGGCGGCCCGGGCCTCATAGACCTGGTAAGGGTCAACGATGAAATCTTTTCGCAGCACCGGCAGTTTGACCGCTTCTTTGACCGCGGTCAGGTACTCCAGCCGACCCTGAAAGAAGGTCTCGTCGGTCAGCACACTGATCGCATCGGCCCCGCAAGCCTCATAGGTTTGGGCAATCCGCACCGGGTCGAAATCCGGGCGAATCAGCCCGGCCGAGGGTGAGGCCTTTTTGACCTCGGCGATGACGTTCAGACCGCGCCGGTTGGGCTGGGTGACCGCACGATAAAAATGGCGGCACCGGGGGCGGCTTTGGGCCTGGGCTTTGAGGGCCTCCAGCGGGGTTTGCGTTTTGCGATCCGCCACCTGCCGACGTGTGTTGGCCAGAATTTTCTCGAGAATCGTCGCCATTGCTGCCTGGCCTATTGCTTGGACAACTGAACAAATGCCATCCGCAATTGACTGAGAGTCGCTTCGAGCATGGCCGCTTCGTCGGTTTCGAGATTGCCTTTACACTTGGCCTCGAGCATCGCCAGCAAATCGATATTATACCGGGCCATCTCAAAATCCGGCTCAACCTCTTTGTCTTTGCTGTCCTCGGTGCGGATCAGCCCCAGCGCATAAAACGCCTGTGTCGCCAGCATACTGACCAGCCCGGCAAAATCGGCCTGCGGCAGTTGGCGCTGCTGTTTGTCCGTAGCAGCCTTGTCCACTTCTTCTTTGAGGGTTTCTTTTTCTTTCTGTGCCTGTGTTTTCCAGTCTTCGTCGATAATCAGTTTTTTCTCTTTGCCTTCCTCGGCCATGGCGCTGTCCTTTCGGTTTTTCCGGATGGGGTATTGCCCATCGTTTTGTTAGCGTCGAATGCGACTCATGTCGCGTTTTTGCTCCTTTTCGCGAAGTTTTTGCCGTTTATCGTATTGCCGTTTGCCGTGTGCCAGGCCCAATTCGACCTTGGCCAGCCCCCGGCTGTTAAAATACACGCTCAGGGGAATCAGCGTAAAGCCGCGCTGATCGAGTTTGGTGCGGATTTTTTTGATCTGTGTCCGATGCAGCAGCAGCTTGCGTTTGCGCAGCGGGTCATGGTTGACATAGCCGCCCTGGGCATAAGAGGCGATTTTACAGCCGATGAGCCAGCATTCATTGTCCTGAATCCGCGCAAAGGCCCCCTCGAGGTCGCACTGCCTGTTACGCAGGCTCTTGACCTCGGTGCCGGCCAACTGCAAGCCTGCCTCGACCTTTTCGACAATCTCATAGTCATGCCAGGCGCGCTTGTTTCGGGCCACACTCCCGGTGGCAATGGTTGTTTTGCGTTCGGCCATAGGCGGCCATCATAGCAAAACAGCAGAGGTTTGCAAGGCCGAACAAACCAGCGGTCAATTTGCTCGATTCGGCCCAAATGAAGTTTGACGGCTGGCCGCGACGGTGTAAAATGGCCCGTAGCGATGCGGTTGCGGATGAAAGCCGCCGCGTCTTGGCTATAATGGTTTTGTTTCTGACTCTTTAAGAATTAAGGAGCTGTTATGTTTCGTTTTTCGTATCACGGCGATCCGTTCTCCGATGCGACCAAAAAAATCGCCACAGGGGCGTTTGTGACGGGGCTGCTGCTGATCGGCTTTGGAATGCTGGTCTTTATTTTGCGCGATCTGTTCGCTTTTTTGGCCGCGGCGGTGTTCTTTCTGGCCGGGTTTTCGGCGATGGGGTATGCCATCCGTCTCTATTTTGCCCGCCACAGAATGAAAAAACACGACGATTTTTATCGTAATAATGTCGAAATTCATTACGACGACGAGTTTTAGCCCCGAGGTATCGGCTGCGCTGTTTTATGGCCCGGCGGGCGGTGTTTGACCCATCAACCGCATCCAACCTGCATCGAGGCCAGCGCAAGGGCCTGATTGTCAACAAACTCAAAGACGTTATCCAGCCCGGTCAAGGTGAAAATGCTTGCTGTTTTGGGCTGGACAGATGAGAAAATGAGCCTGCCGTCGTTATCAAAGAGCGTTTTGCGAAGCTTGAGCAGCTTGGCAATGCTCGAGGAGGTGACGATCTGCACGTCGGCAAAGTCAATAATCACATTTTTATCGGGTTGATCGGCGAGGATGGCAAGGACCGTAGCCAGCTCTTCGCCCATATCCGGTTCCGGAGCCAGATTTACAAAAATAACCGACTCTGACCAATTTTGAATGCCCATATCTATCTCCTGAAGTTAATCGAACACAACAGTATGCTTATCGTCATGGTAACTTGGGCAATTTAGCAGTTTTTGGGGCGGGCTTGAAAAATCTCAGGAATATCAACGCTCAATGAGGTGTTGGGCTTTGGCCGGTTCGGTTACCACCGCATGGAGAAAACGGCTCGTGATGAGTTTTTCGAGTCTCTCGATTTGCTGCGGGGTTTTGTCGGTGATGCTGATCTGGCCGCCGGCGTAGCCGGGATGGCCGCCACCGGCGCCTTTGCGGGCAACAATGCGGTGCATCACTGTGTCGGCGCGAACCTGTTCCTGTTCGGTGCGCAGTGATAGCCAGAGCTTGGCCCCGCTGAAACCGTAAGCCATCACCCAATTGGTCAGATCGTCCCGCAAGAGCAAATCCGCCACCTCGGCGATCATATCGGGATTATCGATCGATCCCAGGTTGGTCACCACCGCATTGCTGTAGACCTTGGCCTGTTCCAGTGCGTCGGCGAGCATCTGAAAATAGTCGCGGCGGACTTTGCCGCGCTGAATGGAGCTTAGCGCCCGCAGATTCGCAAGCGTAAACAATTCCGTCAGCGCCTGAATATCGGCCCGCGAGGCATCGCGCCCAAGGTCCTGCGTATCCGAGCGGATGGCATAAAGCATCGCGGTGGCCAGCGGCGTGTCAACTTTGATGTCCGCGGCCTTGAAATACTCATACAGAATCGTAACCGTCGCGCCGTAGTGCGACCGCACATCGGTAAACCGGCAATGCCGTGTGCTCTGGCGGCAGCGATGGTGGTCGATGACGATATCCGGCTCAATATTCTCGGGCAGCGCATTGTTGCCGGTGCCGGGCTGGGTATCGACCACTGCGAACAACTCAAACGCCGCCACATCCAACTGATCCATCTGCCG
>SKKI01000272.1 GCA_007121565.1 Phycisphaerae bacterium | reverse complement strand
TACAGATTCGCCTCTGCCCTTTCGAGCAGGGTACGGTGCGGTTGATGCCCCACGAGATCACATTAAACAGCGCCCTTTTACAGCCCGAAAAACGACGGCTTAAACAGCGCCATTACCTGCTAACAGGCGCACTGGAACGAGCATTTTACCATCTGTGTTATCCTGAATTGCACATCACCGAAGTCCGGCTGCACAGCCTTCGTTTTCTGCAGTCCCACAAGGACATCCTGGCCGGGACACTGTCGGAACTGAAGGCGATGTCGCCTGCTTTTGACGAGCCGGACTGGCAGGAAACCCTCAAACAGGCCGATCAGCTTATCCTGCTTGACGAATTCTGGCACTGGGTCGCCAAAACCGATACGGTCGTTACGCTGCTGCTGGCGGCCAAAGGCTCGAAAAGACGGCTCCGTCCCATGATCAAGGCGGCCCTGGCCGAGGCTGTCAGCAAACTCAGTCCGACAGTCACGGTCAAAAGCGGACAGGCCGAGCGCGTCCTGCTGAGGTTCAAATCGGCCTATCAGGACGCCGGCGGCCTGATCATCGTCTATCACCTGCCCGGCGATCTGCGAAAGGCTGTGCGGATCTGCTCGCCGAGCACCACAGACGCGATGTCGGCCCATTGCGCGTGCCGGTCGATTCGCTTCCGAAATATCCGCACCGACATCTTTCACGACCACGGCAAATGGATTCGCCCATGGCTGGATCGCCTGCACTTTTATGCCAGAGAGCCTGAGTTTGCAGAGCTCGAGGCGATACTTCTGTCAGACGACCTGCTCAAGGTCAAAGCGGCCGTCAAACAGCTTCAGCAAAAAATCCGCCGTAAAGAACACAGCAAAGAGGCGCGGCGTCTTCTGTATTCGGCGCTTTACTATTGGAACAACCCGGACAAAAGCCGCTGTCGGGCCATAGCGATGGAGGTCAGCGCATTGCTTGAAGACCTGCTGACCGACCGGCCGGCAGCCTTTCCGCCAACCCGGCTCAACAGCACCGTACTGCGCAGCGAGCCGCGGACAATCACCGTCGATATTCCCAAACCGCGCACGATTCGTAAGGATCACATCCGCGCTCGTATCCTCTGGGCGGTCAACGGCTATCGCAAAAAGCCCGTGCATATGCAGCAGGCCCATGCCCGCCCGATCGGCGGCGTGGTGCGTTTTACCGCCACCCTGCCGCACCGGAACGGGTGGTGTCATTATGCCGTGCAGTTCTCGCTGAATAACGGCAAAACCTGGCAGTGGGAAGAGTTTCACGAGCAATCCTGCGGGATGATCAAGTCGATGGCCGATGAACGCGGCCAGCGGGTCCTGAGCTTTTACGCCGACACCTTGAATCTGAAACTCAACGACGATTACTCGCCGGCCCGAGACGAGCGAGGGCTGTTTGTTTACGGCACGTTTGATGACCTGGCCGAGCAGCTTGAAGACTTCCGCAAGGAAGGCTACACCCGGCTCTATCCGCTTGGGGCGCTGGAGCTGGGCTGGGCCGGAGAGGCCGGGCCGGATCCGTCGGTGTTTTCGGTCTTTGACGGCAAAACAGTGCGACGTGACCTGGGCGGCCTGGAGGCTCTGTTGCGTCTGCGTAAAAAAGCCGATGCCCTGGGCATGAAAATCCTGCTGTGCATGCTCTCGCACTTTTCCCGCGCCAATACCGAGTACGCCTACCACTTCCCGACCTATATCATGAACAGCAAAGGAACCCTGACCCGCCGCGCCGGATGGGACGGCGAGTGGAGCGAGTGGCTGGACAGCTTTATGGTCAATATGCGGGATTTTGACAATGTCCAGCGCCTGGCGGATATCGGCATCGAATTGACCCGGCTCGGGTTTGGCCTGCGTGTGGATGTCGGACACGGATTTGATACCGTCTTTCCCGTCGATCCGTCTCAGCAGAATTCCGCCCGCCTGTTCGGTGAAGTGACCCGCGGAGGCTTTGAACCGGTGGATCTGCGCAACACAAGTGAGCCGAATATCCCGCTGCTGTATATGTGCTACAAAATCCAGAAGACCGTGCCCAACGCCCTGCTGGCCTATTCGGAGCAGTGGCACGGCAACGAGACACGGATGCTCAAAGCAGGCACACTGCCCTACAACTCCCTGATCAAAAACATGGAATTGATCCGCAGCGGACAAACCGCCGATGCGCCGCTGGGGCTCAACGACAACCTGCGGTACCTGGCCGACATCTATCAACAAAGCGGCGGCCAGACACTGTCGCTGTTCAACAGCCACGACGAGGAATCGCCGGCGAGCAATTATCAGAATATGATCTGGCCGGTGGCGTCCTTCCTGACCCTCAGCAGCTACGGCCCGATCATGTACCACATCAGCCGTCTGCCCGGCCCGGAGGCCGGCACAATCGCCGACCGCTTCGATATCGCCTATACCGAATGCTGGAAGCACTGGGTCAACAACCGTTTTCGCCATCCGTGGCACGAAGAAGCGCGCACACGCCGGCAGATACTGGACAATTATCCCATTCTCAAGGGCTTCGGCAAGTACCTTCGCGGCCTGTTTCAGTTTGTCGATGACCACCCCGCCTTTGTACGCGGCCTGCCGCAGGCGGTCGATACCGGAAACGGACGCATCGCGGCGTTTCTGCGGTCTTACAAAAAACAGACCTTTCTGTGCATCTTTAATTTTCCCGAACCGTACAACGCCGGTCAGCAGCCCGTCGCGCGCAGCTTCAGTTTCCTGCTGAATGCCTCACGGATAAAGCCAAACAGCACCTACGAAGTTGTGGAACGCTACAACAACGCCGAAGGCCGCACGCGGCGCGGATATCGCGAGCATTGGTCGGGGCTGGAATTGATGCGGCTCGGGTTCGGCGGAATTTTGGAGCCGGTCTCCTCGCATGTGTATGAGTTTCTCGAAAAAACCGGCAAAAGCGCCGCCGCCAAACAGCTTTTGCTGGATTCCTTCGCCCGGTATCAACGCTACGGCCGGCAGGATCGCGTTCATTATTCCTATGCCGCCCAGACATTTGCGGCCGCTATCGACCCCGACGCCGAAAACGGTTTTGAACAGTTTAGTGAGTTATTCATCACGCTGGCAACATGGATCGACAAAAAAAATCAGATCGGCCACACCGGCCTGGCCGCCCTCCTGGCCGAAATCAGCGAAGATGATTTTCGACGCCGCCAGAGCCTGACCGAGTACCTGATGCGAATCGCGGTCAATGAAAACAACCGCTACAAGCCCTCTATCTGCCGATCGGCGGCCGATATCCTACACGGAATGAATCTGGGCACGATCGCGCTGGTCTCGCCCGAATCGCAATACAGCGGACACGCCGGCGGCGTAGGGATTTACACCACAGACATCGCCGATGCACTCAGTGAACTGGGGTTTCATGTTGTGGTCGTCACCCCGCTGTATGAATCCAGCCGTGAGCGCATTCACAAAACCTACGGCCCGCGCTACGACGGGCACAGCTTTACCGTTCAGTTCCCGGAATTCGACGATGCCACACAGGGCATCCGCCGCAACACCGCGCCGGATGTGATCAACATCCTGCGCAGCAACCTGCTTCGCGTCAAGCGCGGCAAGCGCTGCCGCGTCGAAGTGTTGTACCTGGAAAACGCCAAATATCTCGATGTGCCCTACGGCGGGATGACCGCTGAGGACAAACTCAGGCGGGCGCGGATTCTGTCTCAAGGCGCACTGGAAGCGCTGCGGGCGTATAACTATTATCCGTCCATTATCCAGACCAACGAGTGGCCGACCTGGCTGCTGCCGGCCTACCTGAAGCGCTGGTCAACATTCCACGAAGACCCCCATTTCGCCCGCACGCGGGTCGGCAGTATGATGCACAATCCCCATCCGTCCTACAGTATTGTGATGGAGGAGGCCAACCCCTTTAAACGCTACTTTTATTGCCTTGTGATCGGACTGGACGCTGTCGGCCATTCGGATATCTGCCTGGACGGCCTCGGCGGCATACCGCGTATCGATATGATGTCGATCATGCTCAAGACCTCTGATTATATCGGAACGGTCAGCCGCGCGATGAAAGCCCGGATGCTGGCCGAGCCGAATATCTTTCAGCACGCCTGGCTCTTCGAGCAGCTTGAGGCCCAGGGACGCTTTTTCGGACAGCGGAACGGGTTTAATATGGCCCCCCGCCAGCGATTCTGGTTTCGCTCCAAAAAGAGCATCGTTGAAACACACGACAAGGCCGCCCGAAAACGTCTGTTTTCCAAGTACACCCGCGCCAAAAAACTGGCCAAACCCGCCCTGCAAAACGACCCCAATATTCAACTGCGCCCCGATGACGAGCACACTCAGCATGTGATTTTTTCAATGCTGCACCGCATCTGCAAGCAAAAAGGCTTTGAACTGCTGGTCGATTGGAAAGTCTACCAAGACGCCGGGCGCCGGTGGGTGACCTATGAGCCGTGGAAAATGATGGGCCAGACGGTGCTGGAATATTTCCTGTCCTGCGACCCGCGTATCCAGTTTGTGATTTGCGGACGTGTCGAGGACAGTTTCGACGGCCGGCGCTACGATATGCACTTTCGCCGGATAGCCAGCCAGCCGGAATTTCAGGGGCGGTTCGCCTATTTTCCGGAAGGATCGCTGTCGCCGTCCCTGTATCGCAACGTCTATGTCGGCAGCCAGTATTTCGTGATGCCTTCCGGCGGCGAGGTCGGCGAGCCGTGCGGCATCAGCCAGCAGGAAGCCCACGCCGGTGGAACCCCGGTCGTCGCCCACCACCAGGACGGCCTGATCCGAACAGTCGCCGACCGGGACTTTGGCGACCGGCACACACCGCCCAACGGCATCAAATTCAGCGGGTTTAACGGCGAAGCGCTTTTGGAGGCGATGCTGGACGCCGTGGAGGTCTACACCCGCGGACAGCGGCTGCGTTATGTCGATAAAAACGGTCGCCCGCGTCGATTGCGCTACAGTGAGCTGTCCTATAACGCCTTTACCACCGACCACCGCTGGATCCGGCTGTTGCAGGACTACATTCAGATGTACCGCTTGATTGCCGGTACCGACCTGACTGAGCACGTTGACGCGGTGCGTCTGGCCGTCGAAATGGCCAATACCCCCGATCAGGAT
>SKKI01000273.1 GCA_007121565.1 Phycisphaerae bacterium | reverse complement strand
TCCTTCAAGCCGCATCAGGACTGGACGCTTAAAACCGATTATAACCTGATGTGGGCGGATCGGAATACCTTTGATTCGACCACTCCAGGTCCGTTGACTTTCTCTGACAGCGGAAATTTCCGCGGCCAGATGCTCAGTGCGTTGGCGTCATACCGCTGTTGTCCAAAGTTCGGGATGCACTTCTTGGTCGATTACTTCATTCCCGATAACTATTACGGCCCTGAAAGCCGCGACAATGCCCTGTTTGCCCGAGTGAATTTAGAGTGGACATTCTAACGGCAGCGATGCGTTCAGTTGCAAGATTTCAAAATCTCCTTTTCAAGACCCGGCTTCGCAGCCGGGTTTTTTTGTGTGCAGACGGCAGGGCAGCGGGCGTTTTTTGATTGCGGCAAAGTTGGCGCGGGGGCAGGTCTCGGGGGTGTTGCTGTGTTTTTGGGCGGTCGCCAGGTAAAACGTTGTCGCATTTGCATCCGGCAGCGTGTAGGACAGCAGCCGCGGCGGCGCACTGCCCATTTGCTTAAACGCCCCGTCGGCGTCCGGCAGTTCATCGCGGACCTGCGGCCCCTTCCAGAACACCCCCACCCCGCCGGGCTTGACGAAGGCCATCGTCAGCTCAACCAGTACATTCAGCGGCGCCACCGCGCGAGCCGCAGCCGCGTCGAAACGCTGCCGCAGCGCTGTCTCATGGGCCAGCACCTCGGCACGACCGCCGCGCACCTGCACATTGTCCAGCCCGAGCATTTGGCACACCAGCCGCTGAAAACGCGCCTTCTTCTCGGTCGCCTCTACCGAAACAACCTGCCACGTGGGCCGCGCAATCGCCAGCGCAAGGGCCGGAAACCCCGCCCCCGAACCGACATCAATCACGGCAAAGGGCCGGCGCGCCGACGCTCCGCGCGCCGCGGCATCCAGCACCGCCAGCGCCGCCAGCGAATCCATGAAATGCCGCGTCCATATCTGCTCTTTTGAAACGATCCGCGTCAGATTCTGCGCAAGATTCTGTTCGACAAGCAACTGCGAAAAGACCTCAAACGTATGCCGATATCGCCCAAGCGCCTCATCGGCGCAGCTCAGATCAAGCGGCGTTGCGGTCATCGCTTCTCCAAAGCCAGCGTGTAGGTGGGCCGGCCTTCTTTTTTATATTTACGTTCATAGTTCGTACCGACCATTTCCCCCTCACGCGCCCCGGCCGGACGCTTAAACGGGATACCCTCGACCCGACCGGCCGCCACGGCCGCTCCGGCGACCGCCTGTATTTGCTCGAAATAATCGGTATGGTCTGTCGCGATATTGATCCACCCGCCCGGCTTGAGACACGCCAGCATCCGGGCCAGGTTCTCCTCACAGAAAAACCGCCGCTTGTGATGACGTTTTTTCGGCCAGGGGTCGGGATAATACAAGTGGAACCCATCAACGCCGGCCTCGGGCACATGCTCGGCCAGAAACTGCGCCGCATCCGTGCGAATCAGGCGCACATTGGCCAGTTGCCACCTGCCGATTCGATCCACCGCGTAACGATAATATTTATTGGCCCATTCGATGCCCAGAAAGCCCGTTTGCGGAAATGCCCGCCCCTGGCTGACCAGAAAGGTCCCCTTGCCCGAGCCGATCTCAATCTCAACCGGTCCGCAATGGCCGAAAATCGCCTCAAAATCAAGCCTGCCGTCCAATGTTTCGGGCTGAATCGAGACCGTCCGATAATCCTGCAAGTGTCGCGTCGTCATTTGATAAAATTGTGTGTTTTTCTGTTGCTATTTCGAGAAAATGTGTAATATTCATTTATGTAAGCAAAACAAAGCGTATTGTGTCCCAAAAAACAGGTTAAGTCAAGTCCTGAGCGGCTCGATACATCATACTGTGTGTCGTGTCTCGCCGATGGCTTGATGCAAAGTGCGAACACCGCATGAACGCAGAAAAAAACTATAAATACGGTAAATTGCTTATGATACGGCCGATTCTGAACCTGCGAAAGAAACGCATCCTGATCGATGTGGACACGCAGCGGGATTTTTTCGTGGCCGACGGTCAGATGTGCATCCGCAACCATCGTCGGGTGCTGGCCAATATCCGCCGCGTGATGGCCTGGGCCAGATGTGAGCACATCCGTGTTATCTCCACCGCCTTGGTTCATCAGCCCAACGACCACCACGAGCCGTATTGCCGCATCGGCACCGATGGCGTCCGCAAGCTGCGCTACACCCTTCGCCATCGACACGTCGTCTTTGAGGCCAACGACAACACCGACCTGCCCCGCGAAAATGTCCAGGACGCCGAGCAGATTATCCTGTGCAAGCGCACCGTCGATCCCTTCGATGAGCCGCGTGCCGAACGGTTCTTGACCGAGACCAAGGCCAACGAACTGGTGGTTATCGGAGGCCCGGCCGAGACCGCGGTGCTCTCGACCGTCCTGGGATTGCTGGTGCGTCAGAAAAATGTCGTTGTCGTCTATGACGCCGTCGGCTCGCTGGACAACAACGCCGCCAATGTGGCCTTTCGAAAAATGCAGGCCAAAGGCGCTAAGCTGGTCGATACCCGCTCGCTGTTTGGGCCGTCCTCGCTGCGCATGGTGCACGCCTGTACCTGTGACCGCTGTCGCGGACGCGCCCCCAACACCACCAAAAATCACACCTACTGACGCCGCCACACGTTGGGCATTGGACGACATGGCCTTGCGATGCCGGTTGCCCTTGCCCGAGCGCGTCGTGCCAGGCGGTTCCGTCAGCAGTCTCAACGGAGCGACGGGACTGGGCAGGTTGAGGGTGCGAGGCGGCCTGCGTCAGACCCTGTTCAGAGTCGAAAAGAGACAGGAGAAGCTTGTTTTTTCGTGCGACCTACGCATTGTCCTGAAAAGCCATATTTTTTTGCCGGAATATGCTGTTTGGGTTCTATTCATAAGATACCGGGCGAGCGGCACGACGGACACATCATTTTCGGCAGAAAGCGCTTTACCCTCACATCCGTTTCGACTACAATGCCGGTGTAACCTCGAGCAAAGCGATACTGATAAGCTAAAGGATATGCGATGAAAACGCAAATACTGATACTGTTGATTGCCACAGCAGCGGTTTCAACGGCGACCGGGGCGGCTTTTCCGACCCCGGCCACAGTCCAGCGGCCGACCGAGTGGACCCTTTCGGTCGAGTTTGAGCACCCGCGCCAAATCACCGTGCGCGTGCCGGGACACGAAACACCCCAGCGCTACTGGTATCTGATTGTCTCGCTGACCAATAACAGCACCCATCAGGCGGTGCCGTTTGTGCCGGTCGCCGAGCTGGTTACCGATACCTTTGAGGTGATGCCGGCCGGGCATCGCATCCCCAAGGGCGTTTTTGAGGCGATCAAAGCCAAACATCACGGCGGCTATCCGTTTCTCGAGTCCCTGGATTTCAAGGACAACCGGATTCATCGCGGGCCGGACAACACGCGCGACTTTGTGATTATCTGGAGAGATTTTGACCTAAAGGCAAAAGAGGTCAGCTTTTTTCTGGCCGGGCTGAGCAATGAAACCGCCGCCATCAGCCACCCCACACGCACCGACGACAACGGCAATCCCGTCCGGGTCCTGCTGCAAAAAACACTGCAATTGCGCTATAAAGTCGGCGCCGACCCCGCCCTGCGTGACCGCGCAACCCTCGAAATGATCGAACAGAAGTGGGTCATGCGATAAGCCACGCCAACGATAGCCAAAGCGATCTATTACACAATCCCCGCACCCGGCACACAAAGCGACAAGAAATAAAAAAAACTTGTATTGTGATTAGTGATTTGGTATAATAGAGTCAATCGGCTGTAATCGTCGTTTTTTTGGTGGGGTGTATAAAGAAAGGATGATAGGGATATGAGCAGCGGGAGAATGACAATTTTGTTGGTGGTGGCAGTGGTAATGGCAGCAGGTATCAGCTTCGGTCAGGTACACTTCAACGACGGCAAAACGTGGGAGATTGGTTACGAAATCAATGACAGCGTCCATGTCGACGATGGCGAGGCATACGCTGAGGCGAAAACGATGGTCGATATTGTCGAGAACGGCAGTGTCCCATGGCCGCACTCTTTTCGGGCCTACAACCAAAGCACGGCAGTCGTCTCCGGCGGCAGTGTGAGTACGCTCAAAGCCTACGACACCAGCACGGTGGACATCTCCGGCGGAAGTGTACATTTCCTCCAAGCATACGACAAAGCATGTTTGAAACTCTCCAGCGGTAACGTGGCTGTGATTGAATCTTATGACACCACCAGAGTAGAAATCATCGGCGGTACTTTTAATAAATTGTCTATTTACGACAACAGCACCGCAACGCTCTCTGGCGGCAGTCTAAGTGACTGGCTTAACGTTTGGAATAAGAGTAACTTAAACATCATCGGCGGCAGCATAGGGGGACGTGGACTCCGTGTGTGGAATACTGCCAACGTGAATATTTATGGAGGCAATGTGTGGACGGTTCATGCATTTCAATCCGCCACGATTACTTTTTGGGCAACAGATTTTTTTCTTGGAGAGGGACTTTCACTGAACGGTAATGAGTTGGTCGGTATAGGACTGCTCTCCGGACAGTGGCTGGACGAGACGGAATGGACGACAGAAATTAGGTGGAATGACGAGACCGCTACGATCTTGCTCATTCCCGAACCGGCGACGCTCTTGCTGTTGTCACTCGGCGGATTGGCCTTGCCGTACAGAAAACGACAATAAAACCGGCCTGAAAGCACCGTGCTTTCGGTAGTGGGTTCTTGTGTTTAATGGCAGAGTCGATTTTTTGAGGAAAGAAACGCAAAGATGAACAGCGGAAAAATGACAATTTGGGTGGCGGCGGCAGTAATGATGGCAGCAGGTGTCAGCTTCGGTCAGATACACTTCAACGACGGCAAAACGTGGGAGATTGATTACGAAGTCAATAACAGTGTGCATATCGACGAGGGCGCAGAATACGCCGAGACAAAAACAACGGTCCATATTGTCGAGAACGGCAGTGTCCCATGGCTGCACTCCTTTCGGGCCTACAACCAGAGCACGGCAACTATCTCCGGCGGCAGAGTGGATGATCTCTGGGCCTACGACACGAGTGCGGTAACTGTCTCTGGTG
>SKKI01000291.1 GCA_007121565.1 Phycisphaerae bacterium | reverse complement strand
GCGACGATTTATACGCCGGCAGGCGAGCCGTTTGCGGTCTACCGGGGGCCCCGGTTCAGCGAACAAACGGACCTTGTGCTGCAGGATGAGGGCTATGCGATCGAAAACGGCACCTTGACGGTTTTTGAGCCGATAACGATGGACGATCAGGCGTTTGGCATATTGGCGATTACGTCGGATATGAGCGAGTTGGCCGAGAACTTGTCGCGCAATGCGGCGCTTGTTGGCCTGATGATCGGCTTTGCCGGAATCATCGGCTACCTGCTGTCGGTCTATTTGCAGCAATTCATCTCCGGACCGATTGTGTCGCTGGTTGAATTGACGCGGCAGGTCTCCGAAAGCAAGGATTATTCCCGGCGCGCCAAGCGGCAAAGCCGTGACGAGGTCGGCATCCTGATTGATGAATTCAATAAGATGCTGGATGTGATTGAGCAGGAGATCGACCGACGGCACCTGGTCCAGCAGGAGCTGGAACAGCATCGCGATCAGCTCGAGGAAACTGTCCAGGCGCGCACCGCCGAGCTGAAACACATCAACAGCCAGCTTAGGCTGTCGGTCGAAAAAGCCAACCTGATGGCCAAGCAGGCCACTGATGCCAACCAGGCCAAAAGTGAGTTTTTGGCCAATATGAGCCACGAAATTCGCACGCCGATGAATTCCATTATCGGCTTTAGCGAATTGCTGGCCGAGGAGCCGCTGGCCGAGGAGCAGTTGTCCTTTGTGAGCAGCGTCCTGACCAGCGGGCGCAGCTTGCTGGATTTGATCAATGATATCCTGGACTTTTCCAAGATTGAGGCCGGCAAGCTCGAGACTGAGATTATTGAGGTGGAGACCGAATCGTTTCTGGCCGAGCTGGAGTCTGTATTGCGGCCGCTGACACGGGACAAGGAGCTGGCCTTTGAGATTCTGCGCTGCGACGAGTTGCCGGCGGTGATCAAAACCGATCCGGTGCGCGTGCGGCAGTGCCTGATCAACCTGGTGGGCAACGCCGTCAAGTTCACCGAAAAGGGGCATGTATTTGTCAATATCCAAATCGAGCGCCGCGACGATACGGATTATATCCGTTTCGATGTCGAAGATACCGGTGTCGGCATCCCGCCGGATAAACAGCAGCAGATATTTGAGGCCTTTTCGCAGGCTGACAATACCACAACACGCAAATACGGCGGCACCGGACTGGGGCTGACGATTACGCGGCAACTGGCCGGACTGCTTGGCGGCAAACTGACCCTGTCCAGCGAGCCGGGCAAGGGCTCGGTCTTTAGGCTGTCGATTCCGGCCGGCGTGGACGTGCAAAAGACAGCTAAGTCCGATCCCTACAACGCGCTGGACAAAATGCTGCAAGATGATGCGTCTGTCCGGCCGTGCGAGCCGGTTCAGAGACACCTTGACACACGGATTCTCGTCGTCGAGGACACGCGTGCCAACCAGGCCCTGATCCGGGTGGTGCTGGAGCGGATGGGCGTTGAGGTGGTGCTGGCCGAGCATGGACAAGAAGCGCTGGACTGTCTTGAAAGAGAGCACGTTGACCTGGTGTTAATGGATATGCAGATGCCGGTGATGAACGGCTACGACGCGACGCGGCAACTGCGGCGCAAAGGGTACAAGCTGCCGATCATTGCGCTGACCGCCAACGCGATGAAAGGCGACGATCAAAAATGCCGCCAGGCCGGATGCGATGACTATCTAAGCAAGCCGATTGACCGGCAAAAGCTCATTGCGGCTCTGGAGCGGCATCTTTCATTGTCCGATGCAGAAACTAAATAAACGAACGATTAGGAGCCGGACAGACGTTCTTTGCTCGGCTGCAGATGAACCATTCGAGAAAAAAAGGCATCAGCCCTGGCCTTCATCGGCGAAATCTGTACCGTCCCCATCACCCATCTCGTCGCCCGGCTCGGCGGCAACGCGATAGCGGCCCCCCAGCCAGGCGCCGAGGTCCACCATCCTGCACCGCTCACTGCAGAAGGGAAAGAACCGCGCGTTGATCTGCGTGCGGCCATCCGGAGCCGTTGACGTCGAAGGAATCACCTTTCTGCAAATTGGACATTGAACATTCATAGCAATCCACTATTGCACTCAATAATCCGACGCGTCCTGTGGCTGCCCATCTTCGCCATGTAGATCGGCATACTGGACAAATCGCCGGTCACAGCCAGTCGCAACTTCTTGAGAAACTCGTTTTCGATACAATTCACATCCTCTATATGATACATGGACTGTGAAACTTTTAAAAGCATATTCCACAGACTCGAATAAAGCAATTCAAAAGGCCGTATTGTCCAATTGATTTTTCACTTGACATGCCATCGAGGAGGTCTAAACTGTGCACATATTGAAATGAGAAGGCAACATTAACCCAATGGAGGACGACACGATGTCTCTATGGCGCACCCTACTGCCGGCAGCGGCCTGCCTGTTGCTCATCAGCGGCTGTTTCGAAGATGAGGCCGTCATCACCCTCAACACCGACGGCAGCGGAACCTTATCGCAACGACTGACGCTCTCGGAACGGTTTCTCATCGCCGTTTCCGAAGACCGCGCCCCTGACAATGTTCCATCGATAACCAAAGACGACATTCGCGAGCAAGTCGGCTCGGCACTGGATATCACCGATATCCGTGAAACCGATTTGCCCGACGGCGGGAAAGTCATCGAGTTCGAAGGGACTTTTGACCGGCCGGAACAATTTTTCCTGTCGACATTTTGCCGCGAAACGCTCAACATCCGCCTTGCGCCGGCCGGTGACGGCAAGGCGGCCATCCATCATTCGATGGACTCTGACAGCGCTGCTTCGGGCGGCCCCTCGATAACACAGCTTTACGGCCTGGCCAAGGGAATGTATGTCCGCAGAACCATTCACCTGCCCGCTGCGGTTGAACAGACAAACGGACAGCTCAGCGATGACCAAAAGACCGTTCAATGGGAAATGGACTTGCGCGATCAGCAGGGACTGGCGAAAACCAAGGCATTTGTCGAAGGTCCGGACAAAGGAAAAGGCATCGCTGTTTTTGACGCCTCGGCTCTAACCTTCAGTCTGCCGCTTCAAATGGAAACCCCTTCAAAACCCGCCGCTCAGGAGCACCCCGACACCATAACAACAATGGAGGCGGAACACTTCCAGGCCGAGGTTATCTGGGTATCCTGCACCAAAAAACACACCGCTGACGGCCAAACAGAAACGTCCGATCTGGAAATCGGTATTGAGCTGCGATGGTCTGATCCGGCCGAACCCATCCGGTGCGGGCCGGTCGTACTGCAGAATGCAATGGACGACCAGCTAAAAGACCTCCTGGCCGATGCAAACCCCAGAGACTTTCAAGTTCAAATCTCCGGGTTTGATCTGCAGAACGGCAAAAAGCAATTGTCCCAGCGCCTTGCAACACCCTCGGAAAACGCTCGCGCACTGAAGACTATAAGCGGCTATGTCCAGATCGTTGCAGGTATCCAGACCGAAGAGATCGTGCTGGATGACATTCAATCGATCATCGGCGCCGAGTCCACCGGCAACGCTGTTCTGGATCAGCTCGAGTTCAAAATCCAATCCATCGCGGGACGAACAATGGATATCCAGATCGCCGGCGGCAGAAACACCATTGTGTCCATTGACTTGCTGGATGAAAATGACCTTTCCATCAGCCGGCGCGGAGGCAGCGGCTGGGGAGATAATTACAGCTACAATTTTGCCGAAGACATTTCCGGTGTTCAAAAATGCCGCCTTGAGGTGGCCACAGACGAGGATGTCGTCAAGGTCCCGTTTACACTGGAAGAAATATCGCTGCCCTGATCGGGCAAAGTCATTGTTGCTTGCAACCTCTAAAAATTGAATATTGCACGGCCAAGATGGCCGTACGACAAGAATTTCACGGGCAAGATGCCCGTGCTACGAATTATTAGAGGTTGCCTGCTGTTTTTCGGTCGCGGCGTCCATTTTTATCAGTGCCTTGACGACGCCGTCGCGGTAGTCAGCCACGAGGTCAAACGCCTCGGCGGTCTGGTCAAAGCGGAACGTATGCGTGATCATAAAGTCCAGATCGACCTTTTTTTGCGCGATCAGGTCAATGGCTTTTGGGGTGCAGTGGTTCTGGCGGCGGACGTTGATAATCGATATTTCTTTGCGCCGTAGCAGGTCGGGACAAAAATCAACGCGCTGCTCGCGCGGGATGCCAATGAGCATCAGCTTGCCGCCGGGTTTGAGCATCGCAACGGCCTGGTCGAGTGTCTCCTGCCGGCCGGCGCATTCACAGACAACGTCCAGCCCTTCGGGGCACCGGTCAGCAACAGCGGCCAGGACATCTTCCCGCTGCGGATTGCCGACCCAGTCGGCCCCGGCTTGCCGGGCGATCTCGATGCGCTCCGGAATGATCTCGGTCATGTAAACCGCCTCAACGCCCTGTGCCCGGACCGCGGCCAGACAGCTTAGCCCAATCGGCCCGGCCCCCAGCACCCCCACCGCCATCGGCGGACCGGCGGCGGACTGCTGGACGGCATAGACCCCGATAGCGAATGGCTCACACAATACACCCTGCTGAAGGGTGATTTTGCCGTCAATCGGCAGACAGCACGCCGCCGGCATCACGAGATATTCGCTCAGGCAGCCGGGAATCTGTCCCGGGCAGCCCAGAAATTTCAGGTTGCGGCACGTATGCGGCCGGTTCGCACGGCACTGATCACAGGCCTGACACGATACCGCCGGCTCAACGGCCACCGTTTGGCCGGGCGTCAAGTCCTTCACGGCCGATCCGATCGCAACGACCGTGGCCGAGCATTCATGGCCGACCTGGTAGGGATACTGTACCACCTGGCTGCCGATCCGGCCGGTTTCGTAATAATGCACATCGCTGCCGCAAACACCGACATATTCAATCTTTAATAAAACGTCATCCGGCGACTCAATCGCGGGCCGCTCAATCCGGCGCTCTTCGATCCGACGCAGAGCCGTGAGCATCTGAGCCTTCATTGTTGTATTTTTTGTCATTTTCTGCCCAAAAAAGGATTAAAAGGGACAGGCAACCTCTAAAAATTGAATATTGCACTGCCAAGATGGCCGTACGACACGAATTTCACGGGCAAGATGCCCGTGCCACGAATTACTCAG